>JAUVUS010000128.1 GCA_030600865.1 Bacteroidales bacterium
AATAGGGATGGTTCCTACTGCTGCTGCAGTTGCCTGTGCTTTCAATAAATTTGATGGTAAGAAAAGATTTAAATTACCTTTACTAAGAGATTAATTGAGATTCCGCATCACCTGCCTGTCGGCAGACAGGAGTGCGGAATGACATAAAATTTTTATTGTCATTCCCGTGAAAACGGGAATCTCGTTATAAATGACAAATATGATTTTACTTAAAAACACTACATATATCGACTGGGAAACATTGGAATTTAAGAATACAAATATTCTTGTTGAAGAAGGAATTTCCGGTAAAATAAAATTCATTGATAATGTTAATAATATAAAGAATACAGATCAAACTATTGATTGTAAGGGAAAACTGGTTACTAAATCTTTTGCAGTCGGGCATCATCATGTATATTCTGCTTTAGCACGTGGAATGGGAGCTCCGAAAAAAAATCCTGAAAACTTTTATGAAATACTGCAATACATCTGGTGGACATTAGACAAAGCTTTGGATAAAGACATGATTGAAGCAAGTGCTTTGACCACAGCTATGGCATGCGCTAAAGCTGGTTCAACTTTTGTCATCGATCATCATGCATCACCAAATTTTATTGAAGGTTCATTGGATATAATCGCAAAAGCATTTGATAAAGTAGGTGTTAATCATTTATTGTGTTATGAAATTACTGACCGAGACGGTTTAGACAAGGCTGAAAAAGGACTTTCAGAAACAGAAAATTATTTAAAATTGAATCAGGGACTTGTAGGCTTGCATGCTTCATTTACGGTTAGTGACCAAACAATGAAAAAAGCTGCTGATTTAATGAATAAATACAATTCAGGATTCCATATTCATGTGGCAGAAGACCTTTATGACCAAAGACATTGTCAGGATAATTATAATAAACGCACAGTTGAACGTTTAAACGATTATGGAGTTTTAGATTCTTCAAAAACTATTCTTGGGCACTGTTTACACATTGATGAAAATGAACGAGATATTATTAAAAATTCAAAATCATTTGTTGTTCAGAATATGGAAAGTAATTTAAATAACAAAGTCGGTTATTTTAATGCCAAAGAATTAGGTGATAATATACTACTTGGAACAGATGGAATGCATAGCGATATGTTACAAAGCGCAAAAGCAGCTTTCTTTGTTGGGCAAGGTTTTGATACTATTGATTATCCGTCTGCTTATGATCGTTTCAGAAAAGTGCATGATTATATCGAAATAAACAAATTTGATGGCGACGGAGAAAACAATCTTGTAATTCTGGATTACGACTCTCCTACTGAAATCAATCAAAATAATTTTTTGGGGCATTTCATTTTTGGAATTAATTCAAATCATATAAATGATGTTATTTCCAATGGAAAAATCATTGTAAAAGACCGCAAAATACAAAATGTAAATGAATCTGAAATTCTGGACTTCTCTAAAGAACAATCGCTCCGACTATGGGAAAAAATGCAAGCCTAAATCAAGATAAAAGACAAAAGGAAAAAGGAAAAAGAAAAAAGGGAAAATGAAACTATAACTTTATTCTTCTTTAAATCCCCCTTTTTACTTTTATCTTTGTACTTTAAACTTTTTTCTTGAATATTATGGAAACAAACATATTACAATGGATAGGTTATACGGCTTCAGTTATAATTGCTCTATCCATGACAATGAACTCAATTGTTAAATTCAGGTGGATAAATCTTGCAGGAGCCATAACATTTTCAACATATGGTTTTCTTATTGGCGCATTACCTGTTGGATTTCTTAATGGCTTTATTGTTACTGTCGATATTTATTATCTGTTTACAATTTACGCTAAAAAAGAGATTTTTGAGACTCTGGAAGTCAGAGCAGATAATAAATATTTACTGCGATTCTTAGAATTTCATAACAACGAGATACAGAAATTCTTTCCTGGTTTTACCTATAATCCTGAAATTAACACCATAAGTTTCTTTATTCTTAGAAATACCGCTGTTGCAGGGCTTTTTCTGGCACACAGAGAAGATAACAATATTCTAAAAGTCGGACTGGATTATGTGGTTCCCGAATACCGTGATTTTAAAAACGGAAGATATATCTATCTTCGTTTAAGAAGAAAATTTATTGATGATGGTTTTGATACTGTAATGGCTACCGGTAAAAGTGTAAAATATTCGAAATATCTAAAGAAATTAGGATTTATAGAAAATAAGGATGGAATGTTTGTTAAGGTTTTGGATAAGACTAAATAACAAATTGTCATTCCTGCGCAGGCAGGAATCTATTAAGAGGTTTAATTGTAGATTCCGGGACTTCGCCCGGAATGACAAGCAGCATTTTATACTACAAAAGAATTAGTAAATTTACATATGAATATTTTAATAAAAAACGGAACCATAGTAACTTCAGATCGAACTTTCAGTTCTGATATTTATATTTATGATAACAAAATTACCCAAATTGGGAATTCATTAAATATTTCTGAATCAATTGATAAAACAATTGATGCCAAAGGATTTTATATTTTTCCCGGAGGAATAGATCCTCATGTTCATATGCACCTTCCAACACCTGCTGGTTATTCATCGGATGATTTTGAATCGGGAAGTTCAGCTGCTCTTTTTGGCGGGACCACTACCCTGATCGATTTTGTTACTCCACTAAAAGGACAAACCTTAATTGAAGCTTTAAACCAAAGAAAAGTGGAAGCAGAAAATTCACTTTGCGATTATTCTTTTCATGTTAGCCCCATTGAATGGAAGGATACAACAGAACAGGAAATTAAAGATTGTATAAAAGCCGGAATAACTTCTTTTAAAGTTTATATGGCTTATAAAGATAGCATTGGCTTAAATGATGATGACATTTTTAAAGTAATGCAAGTTGTTGGAAAAGCAGGAGGCATTGTAACATTACATTGTGAAATAGGAGATAAAATAGATGAGTTAAAAAATGAACTTGCAGAAAATAGCAAATTAAGTCCTGAATTTCATCCTGTTTCACGACCAACACACACTGAATCAGAAGCTGTAAAAAAAGCAATTGAGCTGGCTAAAAAAGCCGGTTGCTCAATATATATTGTTCATACATCCACCGAAGATTCAATTAAACATATTGAAGAAGCTCAAAAAACCGGACAGATAGTTTATTCCGAAAGCTGTCCTCAATATTTACTTTTAGACGACTCAAAATATATTGGTGATTTTAAAGATACTTCTAAGTTTATTATAAGTCCACCTTTGCGTAAAAAGGAAGATCAAAATATTCTTTGGGATTCAATTAACAAAGGAATTGTAAAAACCATTGGCACAGATCATTGTCCTTTTAATATGAAGCAAAAAATACAAGGAATTAATGATTTCAGAAAAATACCTAACGGCGCTGGTGGTGTTGAACACAGACTATCTTTACTCTTCACATATGGTGTTTTAGAAAACATAATCACAATTAATCAATTTGTTGATATTACATCAACACAAGCTGCAAAAATATTTGGTTTGTACCCACAAAAAGGCGAAATAGCAGTTGGTTCAGATGCTGATCTGATTATTTGGAATCCTGAAAAAGAAAATATAATTTTGTTAAAACACATCAACAGAATTGTGATTTAGAGATTTACGAAGGAATTAAAACAATTGGCGCTCCTGAAGTGATAATTTTCAATGGTGAAATAGTTGTTGAGAATGGCATATTAATTTCGGATAATAAAGGTAATTTTTTGAAACGACACATTTAATCTTACCAAAATCTCCGATTTTGTCATTCTGAACGCAGTGAAGAATCTAATCAACTTCATCATTCAAGAATCGCCATTCAGGATTAAAACCTAAAATTAGCTTTTCTTTTTTTCTTCTTACCCAACCTTTTATTTCTTTTTCTCTTTTAATTGCATGCTCAATATATTGAAGTCTTTCAAAGTAAACCAAATTATAACAATTATATTTTCCTGCAAAAGTCTTTTTTTTACCCAATGCATCTTCCTTATGTTCAAATATTCTTCGTTTTAAATTATTTGTAACACCAGTATATAAGACTGTTTTGTTTTTGTTTGTAAGAATATATGTAAAGTAGTTTTGCATAATTTTATGGATAAAGATTCTTCGCTTTGCTCAGAATGACATTCTAGTTAACAGTTTACTAAACAAAAAAGGCAGGTTAAAAACCCACCCTTCTTCTATCTCTTTTAAGGATATTATTTAATGTTTCGGACGGATTTTTAAATTTATTGGTAAACATCATTGCAGCAATAATATATGGTTTAAAGCCTGCTTCAAGATATGTTCTGATTCGGTATTTTTCAAAAACATCAGCATTTACTTCACCTACCTTACATGAAACTCCACTAATATCGGCAGGTAAACAATGCATATACAATGCATCCTGATTTTTAGTTAATTTCATTTTTGATTCGTTATATTCCCAATCTTTAAATTTAGCATTATTCGCTAAACAAGTTTGTTCCAATGCTTTTAAGCCTTCTTTATCAGCATTTTTCAATAATTCAGTTCGCTGCTGCATAATATGAAAAGGTGCCCAACTCTTAGGATAAACAATATCGGCATCTTTAATGGCATCTTCCATAGAATGACTGATATTGAATGATCCACCGCTTTGTTGTGCATTATTCTTAGCAATATCAACAATCTCAGGAATTAAATCATAACCTTCAGGATAAGCCAGTTCGATATTCATTCCGTAGCGAGACATTAAGCCAATAATTCCTTGTGGAACCGATAAAGGTTTCCCATAACTTGGTGAATAAGCCCAGCTCATCACAATTTTTTTACCTTTAAGATTTTCAAGTGAACCAAATTGCTGCTGCAAATGCATTAAATCAGCCATCGATTGTGTCGGATGATCCATATCGCATTGTAAGTTTACAATTCCCGGCCGGTTAGGTAAAACTCCTTCAGCAAATCCTTCATCAAGAGCATCGCCTACTTCGCACATATATTTATTTCCTTCACCAAGATACATATCATCACGTATTCCAATGAAATCAGAAAGAAAAGAAATCATATTAGCGGTTTCACGCACAGTTTCACCATGTGCAATTTGTGATTTTTGTTCATCTAAATCCTGAACAGCGCAACCTAATAAATTACTTGCCGATGCAAATGAAAAGCGTGTGCGGGTTGAATTATCACGAAAATTTGATATTGATAAACCAGAATCAAAAACTCGGGGAGAAATATTATTATCTCTTATTTCCTTTAGAATTTCAGCTACTTTCAAAATGCCTTTTAAATCTTCCTTGCTTTTTGCCCATGTAAGTAAAAAATCTTTTTTGTAAAGATCAGTTTTCAGTTGACCCAGCTTATTTATTTTATCTTGTAAACTCATATGTATGTATTTTATATTCTATAAATTAAGTTAATTACTATATTGATAAAACTTATCTATTTACCAGCTCATTGGATTGTTGGAATTCTGGAATATTGTATTATTAATACTAACATTATTCCATCTTTCCATTATTCCATTAAATAATATTTGATATTAACCTTTCAAATTAAGCAAAACCATTTCAATAACTTATGACTTTTCTTTTCTAAATCTCATAGGCAAATGCAGCATAAAATGCTGATGCCACAACCAAGTCATCAATAGCAACTTTTTCGTTTGGAGCATGTGCCAATACTTCGTTTCCAGGACCAAATCCAATAGTTGGAATTCCGTAAACTCCATTGGTCATAATGCCATTGGTCGAGAGTGTCCATTTATCAATCTTAACATCCTTATTAAATAAGTTTTTGAATGAACGAACACCGGTTTGAACTATTTCGTGATCTTCAGGCATTTTCCATGTTGGATAATATTTTTCCATTCCATATTCCAGTCCCGTATATGCTTTTTCCAAATAATCCAGAACTTCAACTTTTGCATTCATTCCTTTAATTAATTCTTCTATTTCTGCTACAGCCGATTCTTTGGTTTCGCCCCAGGTTAAACGACGATCAAGATGAATACGAGCATAATCAGAAACCGCACATAAAGAAGGACTTCCTGAAATAATCTCAGAAATTGTTATACTTCCTTTGCCAAGAAATTCATCAAACTTTAATCTTTCGTGTAATTTTTCAATTTCCAGTGCTGTTTTCGAAGCCATATAAATAGCATTCTTTCCACGCTCAGGAGCTGAACCATGCGATGACACACCATAAAAATGAACATGCATTTCCATACGTCCACGATGACCACGGTATATATTTAAGTTTGTTGGCTCTGTACTAATTACAAAATCAGGTTTAATTTTATCTTCTTCAACAATATATTTCCAACATAAACCATCACAATCTTCTTCCATAACACTTCCAACAAAATATATTGTAAGATCTTTATCGAAACCAAGTTCCTTCAAAATTCTACCAGTAGTAACAAACGCTGCCGGTCCGCCTTCCTGATCAACTGTTCCACGACCATGTACATAACCATCTTTGATTTCGCCGCCCAGTGGGTTAAAATCCCAGTTATCCATATTTCCCATATCAACAGTATCCATATGTCCGTCGATAGCAAGAATTTTCTTTCCATTTCCAATTCTGCCAATTACATTGCCTAATCCATCAATTTTAACCTCGTCAAAACCGGCTTTTTCCATTTGTCTTTTAAGTTCTAACTGAACTTCTTTTTCTCCCAAACTAAGTGATTTGATTTGCACTAATTTTGATAAGTTTTCTGCAGTATAATCACGATACTTCTCTGATAATTCATTAATTTTTTGAAAGATATTTTCCATACTATTTTCGTTCTAATTATTCAATTGCTAAAGTTACATTTTTTATCGTATACAATATATTTACAGAATAGTATTATATAATCAAGTTAATAATTAGGAATATTTTTATAGCTTATATATTTATTCTAGTATATTTTTCTGCAATAAGAATGCATACATTTTTAAAAATACAATAATTAAAGAATACAAAGCATTTCAACCTGATTTTGCAGATAATTAAATATCTTTACCTGATCAAAAATTTAATATTATAGCATGGAAATCTGGAGTTTTATTCAAGAAGAATTATCGGAAAATAATAATGTGATGCTTATTACGGTTGTTGAGCGAACCGGAAGTAGTCCCGG
>JAUVUS010000055.1 GCA_030600865.1 Bacteroidales bacterium
AATAAGTCCTTCAATAACATGTGGATCGGTAATGGTTTTGTTCCTGCGTAAGGGAAATTCAAGATTTTCTCTAACTGTCATCGAATCATATAGTGCATTTCCCTGAAAGATAAATCCCACCCTTGTTCTTAGTACATTAAGCTCTCGTGAGTTCATTTCAGCTACTTCTTTTCCGAAAACTTTAAGCGAACCGGCATCAGGATAAATTAAACCGACAATACATTTTATGAGCACAGATTTTCCTATTCCGGATTTTCCTAAAATAACTAAATTTTCACCTTCCCGAACGGTCAGATTAATATCTTTCAATACATTATTTCCATTAAAAGATTTTTTCAGATGTTCAATTTGAATAACAATTTCATGATTGTTGATCGTATTATTATTGATGATATTTTCTTTTTGATTAATCATTTTAAACCGAGAAAATATGAAATACTTCTGATAACTGAACAGCAATTAAATCAATTATAAAAATTACCAAAGATGAAATAACTACTGCTGAATTTGCAGCCTTGCCAACACCTTCAGTACCATTTTCAGAGAAATAACCTTTATAGCAACTAATAATACCTATAGCAAAACCAAAAAAGAATGTTTTAATAGTTGCCGGAACCAGATCGTAATAATGTAAAGAATCAAAAGCCTGGTTTATAAATAATGGGAACGAGATAAAACCATGCATGTTTACTGCAATATAAGAGCCAAAGAATGATATGGCATCAGAGTAAAAAACCAATATTGGAATCATAAAAGTTGTTGCAATTACGCGAGTTACAACAAGGTATTTCATTGGATTTGTACCTGATACTTCCATTGCGTCTATTTGTTCGGTTACACGCATTGAGCCAAGCTCGGCGCCTATCCCCGAACCAATTTTGCCTGCACAAATCAAAGCTGTAATTACAGGACCAATTTCACGTACGATGGATACAGAAACCATCCCCGGCAACCATGATTCAGCTCCAAACTCTGCCATAACAGGCCTTGATTGCAAGGTAAGTACAAGTCCCATAATAAATGCGGTTATTCCAATTAACGGAAGAGTACTTAATCCAATATTGTATGTTTGTTTTAGTAATTCTTTATGTTCGTAAGGTGGGCGAAATAATTCACGGAAGAATTTGCTTGTGAATTGACTTAAACCACCAATCTCATTTAAAAATGTTTCAACATTTTTAAATTGGGAAAGATCAAATTCCTTATAATTTGATTTTGTTGCTTTATTTCTAAATATTTTTTTAATATTTAGGTTCATAATCACTTTTTATTTGTTTAAATAAAAAGGTAAGTTACAAATTATTCATTGAAAAAATCTTTAAATGAATGCAAAATTTGTTGAGAATTACTAAAATCTAATTAAACATTAAATTGTATGGACGATCTATTTCTTTTCTAAGCTCTTCAATTCCGATGTTTCTGCTTTTACGCAAAAACTCTTTCCCATCGAAGAAAATTAAAATGGTCGGAACTGTAAAAATTGAATTCTGAGCAGCAATTTCAGGATAAAGTACTGTATCGGAATAAAACATCTCAATATTTGGAAATTCTGTTTGTAGCAAATTATGAATTTTAGGTTTCAATACTTTACATACATTGCATTTCTCGTGCGAAAAATAAATTAAAGTTCCGGGAGTATTTTCTATAGTATTATTAAACTCTTCAATTGAAGTAATCGTATTAAGCATTAGTAATTATTTGAATTTAACATAATTAAAGTACATGCAATAGAAACTTCAATATTATTTTTCATTGCGAGTTCAATAAGTTCCTGGTTTTCTGAACCCGGGTTAAATATAATTCGTTTTGGTGAAAGCTGTAAAATATAATCGTAATAATCTTTTTGATTGTCAGAATTGAGATATAATGTTACTGTGTGAATATTTTTAATTAAGGGTTTGCCAATAACGATTTTTTGCCACATAATATCACCTTCTCGAATTCCAATAGGAACCACCTCGTATCCATGACGAACCAGACTTTTTACCGCTTTATGCGAAAACCTGATTGGATTAGGGCTTGCTCCTAAAACAAGAGTTCTTTTCATGTTTAAAATCTTTTTGAACTGAAAAATTCAATGTGTTAATTTATTGCCTGTTCGTTATTATTGAAGTGCAATAATGAAATTCTTTTGTAAGATATAAAAAAATAGCTAATAATGAAAGGACTATTTAAGCTGATTTTTGAATTAAAACAACAGCATGAGCTGCAATGCCTTCTTCTCTGCCAATAAATCCTAATTTTTCTGTGGTAGTAGCTTTTACAGAAATATTATCTTGGTCAGTATTTATAATATCTGCTAGTGTTTTTGTTATTTCAGGTATGTAATTCTTGATTTTGGGTTTCTGTAAACAAATAGTAGAATCGATATTAACTAAAGAATATCCTTTGTCTGAAATGATATTCATTGTTTTTTGCAATAATATTTTGCTGTCGATATTTTTAAATTCAGGATCTGTATCCGGAAAATGAAAACCAATATCACGCATAGCGGCAGCACCTAAAAGTGCATCACAAATGGCATGAATTAAAACATCACCATCGGAGTGTGCAATACATCCTTTAGAATGAGGGATTTTTAATCCTCCAAGGTATAAATTTCTACCTTCTTCTAATTGATGTACATCATAACCGTATCCGATTCTAAAATTCATTTATCCTTGTTTTTCTCGTTGTTGTAATCTAAATGCCTGAAAATCCAGACCTAATGTAAATCGTACAGTATTAGCTAAAGGATTGTTTTGTTTAACAGGAATCAAATAAGAAAAATCAATGGTGAATACATTAAGCTTCAAACCGGCACCAACCGAAAAATATTTCCTGTTACCTTTAGTTTCATGTTCGTGAAAATATCCGGCACGAACAGCAAATTGATTAGCATACCAGTATTCTGCGCCTACGGAGTATTTAATTTCGTGTAATTCTTCTTCCCAGCCACCTGGTGCATCGTAAAAAGATTGAATCATTCCTTCTAGGACTGAAACATCAGGGTCTTCTCCAAAGAAAGTGCTATCAATAGTTGCAGGCGGAGTTGGTACCAAAAATTTATTTAAATCTAAAGATAGAGTTAAAGAGTTATATTCATCAATATTATATTTTAATGCTGTACCAATTCTTAAATTGGTTGGTAAAAAATCCTTTTGAATATCGGTGTATGAAATTTTAGAACCTATATTTGAAATATTAATACCAACTGACCAGGTAGCATTTTGTTCTCCTAACTTAAGTTTATCATTGAAATAATACATTGATACATCGGCAGCAACAGCGTTCCCTGCTTTTGTTTCTCCTCCCGCAACTATGGCACCACCTGTAATATCGGATCGGATATATCTGAATGCAACTCCTCCGGAAATTTTTTCAGAGAATGCCCTGGCATAGGTTACATCAAATGACATTTCGTAAGGTGAATGTTGTCCGTTATATTCTCCGAATTCATCTGTAAACTGAATATCTCCCAGGTCAAAATATAATAATGTTGCAGCTACTGTTTGTTTTTCGTCAATTCTTTTATAAAAAGATAAATATCCTAAGTTTATATCATTTACCAAATTTCGTAACCATGGAGTATATGATACTGAAAGTCCCATATCACTATCAATAAAAGCATATTTAGCCGGATTCCAGTGCATTGAATTATAATCAGGCGAAGTAGCTGCGCCGACATCACCCATTGCTCCGGCTCTTGAATCAGGGGCGATTGTTAAAAACGATGCAGAATATTCAAGTGGATTATTTGCTCCGGCCAGTTCCTCTGTCGTAATATCTCCATTCTGGCCATGCATTGTTTGTCCTAAAAAAGTCAACAATGCAATTGCAATAAATTTTTTCTTCATAGTTCACTAAAAATATAAGAGCTGCAAATATAGAATTATTTGCCGATTAACAATGAAATTATTTTAAAATAACAAGCTTCTCAATTTTCTTAACTGTTTCTCCATCAATTGTTCTAACCTTGATTTGATATATATAAACACCTCTTCCGATTATATCTCCAAAGTCATCCAGCCCATCCCAGTTAATAGGTTCAGAACGAAAAGCATTCGAATTTATTATTGTATTAATTGTTTTTACAAGTTTGCCTGAAACTGTAAATATTTGAATTAGAATTTCCAAATCTTCGTTAGGCCTGTTGTGATCGAAATAAAATGAAGTTTGTTCGGTAAATGGATTAGGATAATTAAATAGATTTTTTATAGCTAAATTTTCTGATTCAGCTACAATAAAATCCAGATTTTCTTCAGATGAATTATTATAAACATCCCAAACTTTTAATTTTAAATTATGATCGCCATCTTCCAGTTCGGAAAATAAATATTCTATCTTCCCTTTCTGATAATCATCAATATCAGATTCATAGTAATCATTTAAAACAATAAGATTATTGCTATTATTATCAAGTGTTATAGTAATATCATGGCCTATACCATTTCCGACAGTATTTATACCGCTACTATCTGTAAGTACGGCAAACAGTCTTGGGTTTTCGTCAGTAACACCACCTGAAACAAAGTTTTCATCATTCATATATAATTGAACATTAGGGCCAATGTTGTCGAGTTCTGCATTATCGTTTGAACCACCAATTATAAAATCATCAAAATAACCTTTTGCATCATTATTTGTGCTTAAAGAGTAGTAGCTTATTTTACCATAATCAAAATGGTAAGAAATATCTTTAGGAACAACAAAACTAAATTGAAATTTTCCGTTTATAACACTTGCTTTACCTTTATAAAGTATATTATTCTGAGTCTGAAATTCCATTGGGTTGCCACCATCATTCCCCAAAGTAGTTATTGTTCTTTTTTTATCTAATACCAATGGATATACTATACCATTGTACGAAAGTGTTAAAGCACCTGAATTATTTTCTATATGTCCGTGAAAGGTAACTTTTGTTAATGCTTTTAAAGTATCGGTATAATCACTTACGCTATTATGATTTATTGAATCGGTAATAATATTGTATTCTGGCAATGGCATTTTTAATGCAGGATCGCCTAATAAAGTAAAGTTTCGTTTATTGTTTTCTGTTCCGGAAGCGTTTTTTGATAATCTCATGATATCACCTAAAGCTCGGGTATTTCCTTTGTAATCTTTTTCAAAAACATAGTTATAAAAATTACGGTTTAAAGTATAGTTAGGACTCGAGTAAACCAGCCTGGTTGTTGAAAAAAGAGCAATACCTCCACCCTTGGGGTTAAGTAAAACCAATTCGCCTGCCGAAGTATATTTATGATTATCGAAACGACTAAATTCGCAGGTTGCAGTCATAAATACTGCAAGTTTATCGAAATTTACCAGGGAGTTAATATCATCGATAGAAAGTACCCGTTCATGTGCTAATCCACTTTCTCCTCCATGTCCGGTATAATTAAAAATCAAAATGCCATTGTTAATTACGTCGTTTATTAACCTGTTAACCTCAGGATAGCTTTCATTAATGGCTGATGATTCCTGAGGAAAAGCATCGAGATATAATTTGTTAATAAAGAAATACTGATAGGTCGTATCTACAAAACTTGCTAAACGATCAGCATCGCGCATATGAATATTATTGTCTTCGTCATCACCAACAAAACAGATTGAATTAATCCAGGCTCCTTTATTTTCAATGTTTAAATATGATTTTATTTTCTCAACTATTTGTTGAGCCTCTTCAGTTGATTTTACAGGAAATCTGCCAATTCCGATATCGACTAAACCGGAATTATCAGCTTCTACATTATCTGTAGCATCAAGCAATCCAAAAAAATCATCTGTTACAAATGATGTAGTTGGATTTAGAGAATTTTCTGACTGATAAGTTAAAATGTAATTTATATTACTGGCAGTTATTGATTTATGATCGTAAGAACCATCGCCTATAAATAATAAATATTTTAATGTATCGGTAGCGGATGGCCTGTCATAAATCATTCTGACAAAATTTCTGATTGCTGTAGCATCATGTGCCCCGGATGAAAACTCATTGAAGATTTGTTCCGGAGTAACTATTACAACTGATAATCCATCTTGTTGTTCATGGATATCTGCTATTTCATTTGCTTGTGAAATAAAATCAGGATGTGTAACTATAACCATATCCCGATGATTAATACTATGCAGATTCTGATTTTCAATATTCCCAATTAATTCGGGAAATAAAAGATTATCTGTATTAAACGCAATAAATTCGTTTAACCCCAGTTCAACAGTTACTTTAACCTTATTATTCGAGATGCTTAAATCTTCAGGTTGAAGAGGGTTTGTAACATTCCATACTTTTGTTGATGAACCAGTATTCTGGATTTCAAATTCTATAATTTTTGGTACTGTTTCGGAATTAAAATATCTAAAAAGAAGTTGATCATCACTCATCGATAATTGACATTCTGCATTTAAAGTTATATAATCGAGCCAACCTTCAGACGACGACGAAGATTTATTATAATTTATGGTAATGGAAAAATTATCATTTGAGCTTGTAAAATTACCTTCAGCAATATTTCTAATTGCATAAGTAGATGTGTATGAGCTCATATTTACAGCTGCTATTTCCGGGTTGGCAATTGTTTGAGAACCTGATGTGATATTGAATGTTGTATTAGCTGATGATCTTGCAGCCAAAGCAGTTTTTAAACGAATAGGAGATGACGTTACAAGATTTGGAAACTCAAACTCAAAACTATAATTAGTTGTTATATCAAAATGTTCACCAAACCATAATTGACCGGATTCAAGTAGATTTTCCTGTTCAATTTCATGGTGGAGATAGTCTGAAAAAGCAGTGACAGTAGCTGTAGTAGTTCCTGAAGGATTGTTTATTGTATTCACAGCAGATAATGATCCAACATCTGTTGTTAAAAAGAAATAATTATTAATGGAGTAAATGTGTTTTGTTAAATAATAAAAATCATCAGTCGTATCATATTGCCATTCATCGGGCCCTTTAGCATAGAATAAAACATAATCACCGGTATTAAAAATTCCGTCGCTCCCTTTATCAAAGTAAATCGGGTTTTGATTTAAATCATCCTGGCAAGGTTCTGTGTTAAGTATAGGGAGCATTCCTGAAGAATTACCATAAATTTTTAAATTACCCGGATTTGCAAACCCCATATCAATTAATTCGGAATAAGATATTTTATAAATCCCGTTTTGATTTAATCTGATTTTTACCCAAGTTCCATTTTTAAGCACTGATTCTGAGATAAAACTTTTAGTTTTTAAACTAGCTCGTACCACATCGGTTTTAGGTATTATCTCTATATTAAAAGAAACAACTTTTTCGATTTGTCCGTTTAAACGATTGTTTCTTAAGGGTAATATATTTAATTGTATGTACGTCTGTTTCCTTTTATAACTGATTTTTGATTCGTATGAAATGTTTTCCGGGATTTGATTTTTGTATTTTAATATAGCCTGTTCTTTACCGGTAAGTTTTTCATACTTAATATTTGTGACTTTCAGGTCGACATATGGTGAATTTACTTTTATAAGCTCAAAATAATATGGATAAAAATTTTCATGATTATAATAATTAGCATTTTCAAAAAACAGGAATTCTGTTTTATTAATATTTTTCTGGCTAAGCTTGTAATAATGTGAAATTGTTTTGGGTGAATCCCAGGTTATTTTTCGGTTTAATGTTCTCTTTTGACCAAATGTGTATAAAATGATGAAAAATAATAGACTAAAAATGAGTATTCTTTTCATTAGGTTTGATAATTTTATACAAAGAAACAAAACTTTATTAAAGTAATAATGGATTTTAAAATTCGTTATCTTTAAATTATAATCAATAAAACGGCAATCAATAAGTTTATATTGTAAGTATAATTACGATATTTATTTTAAATGAAAAGGATTTTTATAATAATAATGGTATTAATTATAAAACAGTCATACTGCCAGGATGTTGAATTCTCGCAATATTATGCAAATCCCTTATACTTAAACCCTGCTTTTGCAGGATCAGATAATTATGCCAGGGTTTCATTAAATTACAGAACAATCTTACCAACATCATTTGGCGATTATAGCACTTATAGTGCGTCTGTCGATAAATATTATGATGAATTAAGTGGTGGTGTAGGATTTCAGATAATGAATGATAGACAAGCGCAAGGAACAATTAATGATTTGGGATTTAATCTGATATATTCTTATCATGCTAAACTAAGGAAGAAATGGGCTATTGCTACAGGATTCAGACTTGGATATAATATTAAAACCTTGAATGGAAATAATTTGGTATATCCAGATATGATTGATCCTATTGATGGTGTTTCATCTTCCGGAATGGAAAGCGGGCTTTATCAAAAATCCTTATATTTCGATTTTTCATTTGGAATGTTAACATGGTACGAAAATTATTATTTAGGTGTTGCTGTTGATCATCTTACAAAACCACAAATCTCTTTAGGGAGCGATGATCCTGGTCCTATAGGAAGAAAATATACTCTTCATGGAGGTATGGAAATACCATTTTACAACAGTCTTGAAAGAGTACATATGACATTATCTCCAAATCTGATTTTTCAAATGCAAGGTGCATCATCAAAATTAAATTTAGGAGTTTATTTAAATAAGAATTATTTAACTAGTGGAATTTGGTTAAAAACAAATACCAGTTTTGATTTAACAGGTTGTGTATTAATGTTGGGTTATGTAACTGATTATTCTATATTTGCTTACAGTTATGATGTGCCTTTTTACCTGGGGGGATTAAGTGGGGTTATTTCAGGAGGTCATGAGGTAACCTTTTTGTATAAATTCATGTATAAAAGAAAGAGGAAAAAAATAAAGGCAATAAAATGTCCTAAAATTTAGTTATATTTGTATGTGAAATCTTGTTTATAGAATAAAAAAAATATTATATTTGAAATAAAAAAATAGCATTACCATGAACGTAAAGTTAAACATTTTCCCTTTAGTACTTATTAGTTTTCTAATTGTAACCGGTTGTAGCTTATTCGGTGGAGGGAACCAACCTGCAAAAACAGGAAGTGAATCTCAAACCACAGGCTGGGAATATAATGATCCTGACAATGGAGGTTTTGAGGTTAAAACAGATTATATTGAAGAAGCTGGTCCGGGTTTAGTCCTTATCGAGGGAGGTACCTACACTATGGGGCAAACAGAACAGGATGTTACTTATGACTGGAACAATGTGCCAAGAAGAGTTACCCTTGCTTCATTTTATATGGATCAGACCGAAGTGAGAAATGTTGATTATAGAGAATATTTGCATTGGATAAGAAGAGTATTTGTTGATTATCCTGAAGTTTATAAAAATGCATTACCTGATACTTTAGTTTGGAGAAGCCCTTTGGCATATAATGAACCTTACGTTGATTATTATTTCAGACATCCTGCATATAATGAATATCCAGTTGTTGGTGTTGATTGGTTACAGGCAAATGATTTTTGTGTATGGAGAACTGATCGTGTTAATGAGATGATGCTTATTAATGAAGGTATTCTTGATGTGGATCCTAATCAAATTGGTCGTGAGAATTTCAATACAGGAGCTTATCTTGCAGGACAATATGAAGGTCTTGTTATTGAAAACTTACCTTCTTTAGATCCTAACAAAGAAAGTAGAAGAGTAACAATGGAAGATGGTATTTTACTTCCTAAATACAGACTTCCAACAGAAGCAGAATGGGAATATGCTGCTGTTGCATTAATTGGAAACACTTATGACGAAAGATTATACGAAAGAAGATTATTCCCCTGGGATGGACATAATGTTCGTAAACCACCT
>JAUVUS010000376.1 GCA_030600865.1 Bacteroidales bacterium
CCTGTGTCAATTTTTAATTTTAACAATTTATCTGTTTTTGGTACTCGCTCAGCTTCCAGAATTGTTCCAACCCGAATATCCATTTTTACAAAATCATCAAAAGTGATATTTTCTTTTACAGGTTCAGCTGCTTTATCTTGCCTGTCGCCTGCCTGCCGGCTAGGCAGGGCAGACAGGTTTTCAATTTCGTTTGCTTTTTTTGAATCCATTAGTTTTTGAATTTGTTTTTCAATTTCTTCATCTTCAATTTTATCGAAAAGCAAGCTGGCTTTGTTAATGGTATGGCCAACTTCAATTAAGTCCTGTTTACCTGCTAAATCCCAGCTTAATTTTTTAACATTTAATAAGTTTCGTAATTTCTCTGCTGTAAATGGTAAGAAGGGTTCCATAATAATTGATAAAACAGCTGTAATTTGCACAGAAATATTCATTATTGTTTTTACACGCTCTTCATCTGTTTTAATAACTTTCCATGGTTCTGTATCAGCCAGGTATTTATTTCCCAGTCTTGCCAGATCCATTGCAACTTTTACAGCCTCACGGAAACGGAAACTTTCAATACTTTTCTCCAGATTTTCTTTTATTACAGATATTCCCTCGAGTGTTTCCTTGTCGAAATTGCTTAGTTTACCTCGTGCCGGTATTTTACCATCATAATACTTATGCGTAAGAACCAAGGTTCTGTTTACAAAGTTTCCGAAAATGGCAACCAGTTCGCTGTTATTGCGAGTTTGGAAATCTTTCCAGGTAAAGTCATTATCTTTTTGTTCGGGAGAATTTGCACAAATAGTATAGCGTAAAACATCCTGTTTGCCCGGAAAATCCTGTAAGTATTCGTGAATCCATACAGCCCAGTTTCTTGATGTTGAAAGCTTGTCTCCTTCAAGATTTAAGAACTCATTAGCAGGAACATTGTCAGGTAAAATATAATCACCATGAGCTTTTAATATGGCCGGGAAAATCAGGCAATGAAAAACAATATTATCTTTTCCGATGAAATGGATTAAACGAGAATCTTCATTTTGCCAGTAATCTTTCCAGTCTTTTCCGTTTTCTTTAGCCCAGGCTTTTGTTGCTGAGATATAACCGATAGGTGCATCGAACCAAACATACAGCACTTTTCCATCAGCACCTTCCACAGGAACCGGAACACCCCAATCTAAATCACGGGTTACGGCACGTGGCTGTAACCCAGCCTTTAACCACGATTTGCATTGTCCGTAAACATTCGATTTCCAATCCGATTTGTGACTGTCGATCCATTTTTCTAACCACTCATTTTGGTATTTTTCTAAATCAAGATACCAGTGTTTTGTGTTTTTTAAAATAGGAGCATTTCCACTTAATTTTGATTTTGGATTAATCAATTCTCTGGGACTCAAGCTTGTTCCACATTTTTCGCATTGATCTCCATAAGCTTCTTCGTATCCGCATTTTGGACATGTACCAATTATATATCTATCGGCAAGGAATTGCTGTTCTTGTTCATCAAAAAACTGTTCTTCTTCTTTCTCAATAAATTCGCCCTTTTCGTACATTTTTTTGAAAATATCCGAAGCTGTTTCGTGATGTAATGGATCTGAAGTACGGTGATAAATATCAAAAGCAATTCCAAATTCAGCGAAAGCTTTTTTAATCATTTCATGATATTTGTCCACAATATGCTGAGGCGAAATACCTTCTTTTCTGGCTCTTAAAGTAATCGGTACACCATGCTCGTCTGATCCGCAAACGAATGCTACATCCTCACCTTTTAATTTTAAATATCGAACGTAAATATCGGCAGGTAAATATGCACCGGCAATATGTCCTAAATGCAATGGTCCGTTTGCATAAGGTAATGCTGATGTTATTAAATATCGATTCGGGGTTTTCATTTTTTATATCACGTATTATAGATTTTCAAGAATTCTGACAAATATACGAAGGAATATTTTTTTTCATGAGTTAAATATTATTTAGTTTTACATTGATTAAAATTCAATAATAATGATTACCCCGGCAAAATTGAATATAGGAGATAGAATAGGAATAGTTGCACCTGCTCGTAAAATTTATATAAACGAAATAGAAGTCGCTATAAAAGTATTTGAAAGGTGGGGACTTCAGGTAGAATTAGGGAAGAATATTTTTGAACAGGACAGGCAGTTTGCAGGAACGGATGAACAACGTGCCGAGGATTTACAATATATGTTAGATAAATCAGAGATTAAAGCAATTATTTGTGCCCGGGGAGGTTATGGGACAATTAAAACACTTGAGCTATTGGATTTTTCCAGCTTTCTTAAAAATCCAAAATGGATTGTTGGTTATAGTGATATTACAGCATTGCATGCTCATTTAAATCAAAATTTAGGAGTAAAATCGATTCATGGAACAATGCCTTTTAATTTTCCTAAAGACTATACGGAAAATGAAGCAATCAAAACATTGAAAAAGACTCTTTTTGGAGAACAAAATATTTATGAAGTTAATGACCATGAGTTTAACAGGCCGGGAAAAGTTGCCGGAGAATTAACAGGAGGGAATTTATCTGTTCTTTATAGTGTTTCGGGAACTAAATACGATATAGATACAAATGATAAAATTTTGGTTTTGGAGGATCTTGATGAATATCTGTATCATATCGATCGAATAATGATGAATTTGAAGTTTAGTGAGAAACTTAAAAATTTGAAAGGACTAATTGTAGGCGGAATGACAGACATGAATGATAATCAGGTTCAGTTTGGCAAAACGGCATATGAAATTATTCGCGATGCAGTTGAAGAATACGATTTCCCCGTGTGTTATAATTTCCCTGTCGGTCATATTAAAAACAATTATGCAATGATACTTGGCGCTCAGGTTAAACTAGAGGTAGGAAAAAACGGAGTGATTTTTAAAAACTAACGCACTACTAATTCAAAGTCAGAAGGAATTTTAAACATGTCATCGCTAATAGCATTAGGGGTGATGTTGATAACATATAGCCTGTATTTTTCTTTTCTAAGCAAAGTTCTTTCTACGCAAAGCATTGGAAAAAATCCTTGTGTTTCCGGAATTTTTTCAAAAAACTCGTAAGTTTTATCAGTATTATTAATGAGCCGAACCAATTCTTCGAAAAAATAAAAATTATTTTGAGAAACCCAGTATGAAACTTCTGTATTACGCTCCGTGTTTTTCACTCTCCATTGATAGCATACGTATTCGCCAACCATTCTTGAGTTTTCTGTTTTAAGTATTGTAAAATTCTCACTGTCAGGGTTTGGCTTGCTATTTATATCTGATTTGGTATATAGCTTTTTAGAAGGATTTAAAATATATATTTGTTCTTTTTCAAGATTAATAAGTAAAGATTGGGTAAGTATGTGCTTGTTATCAAATTTGTCAATTCTTACATTTTCTTTCTTAACAAAATATGTAAAATAAGAAATATCATAATATGATTCTTGAATCATTTCAATGCTTCCTTCAAATGATTCAACATTAGTGTTTGTTGAAGA
>JAUVUS010000189.1 GCA_030600865.1 Bacteroidales bacterium
GTCAAATTTGACAATAAAGATACTACCGCTTCCGGCTGGTGTTAATGTTGTTTCACCTGGAATTATTAAATTAAAATCCAACTCACCTGTTATATACAAATAAGACCTTATAGTATCAATGTATAATTGGGTACCTATATCAGCACTTATACCGCCATCATATGGAAACTCCTTTAACCACAACAGGTCACCGGAATTATTTTGTTTGCTTACAAAAAGCTTCTCATTAATTTCTCTCCCAAAATATTCTGTTGTATTCGATACCGAGCCGTAGGTATAAAGATTCCCAGCATTGTCTGTAAGCATTCCTATTACATGTCCATTTCCGGAATTCCCATTTACCCTTATAAACCATTCTTCGTTAATATTGTTGTCCGATTGGGAGATAAACATCAAACCCTCAAGATCACCACATTGTAATATTTTATCAGATGAATTTACTGTAAAACTATTGGGTGTATATTTCAATGCCTTTGTCCATTGCTCAATCCCCAATGTGTTATACATCACAAGACTATTACCATGAGAAATATAACAATTCCCATTAATATCAGCATAAATTACATTATCATCCGCATAATTTTCGTTTTCAATATTATCTACCCACATTAACTCTCCGGCCGAATCACATTTTGCTACAAAACTTGTTTTTGCACTTGATGTATAACTGGTAATTGTATCTTCACTTAATATTATATCGTCGCTATAATAACCGGCTAAATAAATATTTTCTTCTGAATCAATACTGAGAGAAGGAAACCAGCTATAACCCTCATAGCCACTACTATTATCATGTGAAACCATTTCTCCCCAAATAAAATCCCCATCAAGATTTGATTTAGTATAAAAAACATCACACATATTTTGAGGATATCCTAATGTAATATTTTCATCTAAGTAACCATCACTTCCTGAATTTATACCTGTGTAATAAATACTGTTTTCGGAAACTTCAATGCCGGCAAAGCAAAGAGGATACACATGTTCCCAGATTAAATCTCCTACTGGATCACATTTAAACAAAACTGAATTGCTAACTATTGAATGGTTGTAAATTAGATCGGCTGCATTATCCACTTCAGGTGAATCTGTTTGTAAGCCAATTATATAAATATTTCCACTATCGTCTGCATCAATTTTATAACCAACTTCATTGTCTCCATTATTAATATGATAACTTGCCATTAAAATATCGCCAGAAGAATTTAATTTCGTAAAAAACAGATTGTAATAAGCATCACTAGGTAATGAATAACCACCTAAAATTACATCTCCTGTATAGTAACCGGTAACATAAATATTACCGGAACCATCGACACATAATGCAAAAGTTTTTAAGCTCTCTCCTCTTGTTGGTGAAAGTTGTTTTGCCCATAGTAAGCTACCACTATTATTAACTTTAATAATAATACCATCAACTAATCCTACACTTTTATAAGTTTCACTTCCAACACTTATTTCTCCTGAAAAAGAACCTGAAATATAAATATTACCGGTTCCGTCAGTAACAATATCACATGTATTATCATTTGCTGAGCCTCCAAATTGTCCTGCCCAGTTTAAATTCGGTGGGCTTCCATAATCTTTAGATAATAAAATATCTTTATCTAAAGATTGTAAAGTCTTATTATAGACAATATTGGAATTCGGTACATTAAAATCAAACTTCATCTCTTTTATAAGCTGAAGTTCACTGGAAATTTCATCCAAATTTTGGCTATTTACCTGATATATACCAAATCCTGTTATCAAGAATATTATTAAGAAGAAAATATGTTTCATCCGGTTATATTTTTTGAATTATTGATTTTGTATTGGTTATATATTTAACTTTCTGGTAATTAATCTTTAATACAACGAACCGAACATCCATTTGTCTTAAACTTAAAACTCCTGTACGCCTCTATATAACTGTAAGATAGCTCCCTATACCATGCATTCGAATTATAATATTCAGAACTACTCCAATAAGTTGCACGACCACCTAAATCAATAAATGTACCATCGCTATTTCGACTTCCGGAAGGTAATGACATAAATCCACTTTCATCAGTGCCATTTCCTCCACTATTCCAACCATTTATCGCTTTTAGTTTATCACCAACATCCAATCCTCGCCAAGCTGTCGCATTTGCTTCATCTTCACTCATTCCAAGGAACATTTCTAATTCCTTCCACTCTGCATCACTTGGTATGTGCCAATTATCAGGACAAACCCCCTGAACTCCGCTAGGGTTTTCATCACTTCCCAAATCATCATTCATTATTGCAGCCCATGTGTATAAATATCCATAAGCATCTTTATTACTATCATTATTGTTGTAAACAAAAAAGTATTTTGTGTCATAATCTCCTGCTATATATCCTGCTGCCGCTCCATCAACCAAGGCTGAACCATCTGCATAATGAGAAGTTTTCAGATTTTCCTTCATCCAAACTTGATTGCCAATCTTTACTGTTTCATAAGTGTTACCATCAAAATCAATTAGCGGATTATTTGCAGTAAACATAATTTCATCCCCATACACTGTTCCTATTTCATTAGTAGCATACGAACGAACATAATAAGTACTCCATTCTGACAATCCTGTAATATTACTTACAAAACTGCCTGTTCCGCTACCATCATTTGTGTAAATATCGGCGATTGTAGGATTACTGGAAGTATTCCAGCAAACCCCGCGAGATGTAATATCAAAACCACCATTATCAGAAATATTACCACCACAAACAGCAGTTGTAGCAGTTATCTCATTAACATCATTTGTTATTAATGTTGGCAAACCATTTTCTGTAGTAAAACTAAGCTCAGACCCATAATAAGTACCATTTGCATTTGTTGCATAAGCTCTAACATAATACAGGCTGTTTACATTTAAATCTATTAATTGGCTGGTAAATACTCCCGTACCTGTTCCATCAGTTGTATGATCTCCCGACACAGTTGGGTCTTTATCCAAACTCCAACAGATTCCTTTTGCAGTAATCTCAGACCCCCCATTGTCAAGTACATTTCCGCCACATGATGCAGTAGAGGCTGTAATATTAGTAATCTCAGAAGTAATTATTATAGCATTCTTGTTTTCAGTTGTAAAACTAATCTCCTCGCCATAACTTACTCCAATTTCATTTGATGCGAATGCATTTAAATAATACACCTGACCTGGTACAAGCCCGTGAATTCTATAAATAAAAATATTATTAAGAGAATTTAAATCCAGGCTTATAAAATCTTCGGCTATAGTTGGGTTGTTGTCTTGAGACCAACAAAATCCATACTCAATAATATCATTTTTATTTAAATCAGGAAATTCACCTGTTGCAGTAATTGTTGTTGTAGTACGGTTTTCAACTTTAACAGTATTTACTGTTGGTTTTTTTAAGAGTTCAAGTTTTTCACAACTCATAAAGCAAAGCGTTAAAACAATCGAAATAATAACGAATTTCTTTAATGTATGATTAGTGTTTTTGAGAATAAACATCATGTTACAACTTATAAATTAAGGATTACGCAGAATGAAAATAAAATCACCACCTTCATCACCAACATTTTTTATAATGCCATATTGAGGAAGAACCTCGCTATTATTTATTACAGCCATTCTAAAACTGCCAAACAATTGTTCTGCAGATATAAACGGTTCTTCGTTTTTGCTTAAACGGTCAATAAAATATTTGACGAAAACACTCTCATCCGGAACCTCTGTAAGAGAGCCGCTTGTCATGGCTTTTCTGCTGGGCAAATCATAAAGCGTCTTTATGGCAATTGAAGTCTCGGTATTAAAACTACGAGCAGTAAATATACTGCCACTAAAACAAGCATCGGTAACCAGCAAAGTGTGTTTTGCCTTAATTTCTTTCAGGTAATCCTGAACTGTACTATTCCTTACCCAGCGAGCTTTGCTGATTTTATCAGCATCTGAAGGTAACCAGTAACCAATATTTGCATCTTTATCCCACCATCCATGGCCTGCATAAAAAACCAACAAATTATCATGTTCGCTTAGTTTACGCGAAAGCTCATCAAAAGAATTAATGATATCCTCTCTTGTAGGGTTTTGCAGTAAGGAAACATTCTCTGATTTAAATAAATATCTTGATAGAAGAACATTCTGTAATGCTCTTGCATCATTAACAGGGTTTTCCAAATTAAAAACTTTTGGATGTTGATATTCTTCAATAGCAATTAATAATGCATAATAGTCACCCTGAATATTTATTTCTTCAGTATAATAATTTGAAGCAGCATATTCAATAATTATTGATTTTTCAATAAGATTTCCACCCTTGTCCATAGCAATGATATTAAATTTATTAATACCCTCTACTAAAGAAACTTCTTCTCTAAAAATACCACTAGAGCTCGGCATTACGCTTTTTGAATTTACCAGCAAAGTGGCTATTCCTGTCTCATCGAGAGCCTTCCCAATCAGAGTAAACCTTTCCTGATCAGTTTTAAAAAACTCGCCTTCTCTAACGTGTGGTGAAATTAAACTTATAACCGGCGGAATTGAATCAACAACTTTTGTTGTAACCTGAGTTTTATTACTAATATAAATAGAAGACCATTCACTCTCAACAGTTTGTGAATACAAACTATTAGATATAATTACAAAAAATATCAAAAAACAGTTTTTTAATTGTATGTATTTCATGGCTTTAAGTTTAAACATAAACTAAGTGAAACCGAAGTATTATTACTTCCTGCATTTGCAGGTAGTATACGAAAACTAACATTTCGTGTAGAATTTTTAGAATTTGTTTTATCAGGTGCCAAAGCCACCCACAAAATATTTACCGCCCAAATCCCTATTGCTGAATAAGCTAAAATTTTTGATGTGTTATCTTGCTGAACTGCCAAATCATAATATTTTTCATTATCCTTTGCGGTAGTTGCATCAATATATTGATCATAACTATTAACAGCCTGATTGTTATACCAAAACGATCCGGCCAGACATGCTGTCCCTGCTATGCCTATTAACCAATAGGGCTTACCATTGCTGAGATTTGTCTGTCCCCAGCCAGGCCAAATGACTGATTGAAATATATATTTTGTTTTTTTCGCCTCAGTCTTAACAGGGATAATATTAGCAAAAATTTTCACAGAAATAGTTTCTTCTAACAAGATTTTATCCTGTTTTAAATCCCATATTATTTGCTTATTCTTTCCTGCAATAATATTAGACCCAATGTCTCCCCTTAAAGCATTTGCATTAATTTTAATTCCTGATGTATTTACAATTTCAATCCAAATATCATAATACCCGGAACTTTTATCATTAAGTTCATAAGTAATAAGAAGAAGGTCGTTTTTAAATGATAAAGTCGGACGTTTTATCTCAATAGTGGTCTGACCTAAACTACAAAAAGCAGAAAGTAGTATTAAAGAAACTATCAGGTATATTTTAAGAATTTTACCAAGCATATTCTAGAAGTTTTTAAACTGGTTAATCAATTTAGTAAACACTAATCCATATATTTAATATACAAATATGACAAGTTATATTTTTTTTAAATAATAATCAACAATATCTATATGTTTTTCAAAACTATAACATAGCATGGATAGAATTTATTTTATACTAATTATGATTTGGTTTAGCTTAAGAGATTAGTTATATTTCTACTGCCGGAGGAGCTTTACTGGAATATATTGAAGGAAAAGAACTACCTGCATTAAAAGCTATTAATGAGA
>JAUVUS010000166.1 GCA_030600865.1 Bacteroidales bacterium
GACTTTACTTTGTAATTCGATTTAACAGGCTTTTGGTTAACTAATATATTTTCAGCATCTGCTGCGCTTTGAATTTTACTTCTTGATGCATTCTCAATTCTGTTAACAAGAAATTTGTCAATTCTTAAAGGTTTTTGGCCCGGGTCAACCTCAATTCTGTAATGTTCGAATAATTCTTGCTCTTCGTTTTCAATAAAAACTTCTTCTTTCATTCTTTTATAATTAGCGAACTATCATGAATTTCTTGGTAGTATTTGAACCTTTAGAATTTGCTATTCGGATAAAATAAACGCCTGTGTTTAAGCTGGAAATATCTATTGAAGATTGTTGATTTGTTTCATCTTTAAAAACTCTACCATAGATATCGAAAATTGTATACCTGTAATTTTCGATAAATTGATCGTTAATATTAATATTCAGGATATCGCTTGCCGGGTTTGGATAAATTGTATATTCTAAGGATTGATTTTCTGGTGGTGATATTATTCCTGTAGAAACATTTATTTCATGCCCAAACATTGGTCTGATCATAATTGTGCCTTCAAATTGTGACCGCACCCAATTACCTGAAAAATTATAATATAGTTTATCGTTGTTTATCCTGTTAACATCAAATCCTACATTAAGCATTTCGGAGGTGTTTTCCTTTTGCCAGCCAATAAAGAATGAGTTTTCAAGAATCAGAACCGAATCCAGAACATAAGTAGTAAACTTATTTAGTTCATCTTCGTTTTGTGGTTTTAGTCCTTCTTGAGTATATATAATATTACCGGGTTTACCATCTGTTTCTTTCCAAACATGAAATTTAACAGTATACTGATTTGCATCATTTAAAGTTTGATTAAAAAAGATTTGTACTCCTCTTAAAGTATCTTTTTTATATGTATTATAACGCATAGCAACCATTGCCCTTTCTGTTCCTTCACCAATAATTCCATAACCATTTTCTGCAGTACCATCATCGTATGCGTAATAATTATAGAATTTTTGCATAAAACGAGTTGTGTCGTTCCAACGATATGGAGAAAGTTCAGGTGGTGTTTCTGTAACCAGATAACTCCTTATTTCAAAAAGTGCCGAGTCAGTTGAAGGATCATAAGGGAATATATAATCAATCCATCGTTTATAAGTTTCGAATGCAAATGGAGGGATGTCACCCCAGGTACCTCCTGTAAAAGAATATGTTCCTGTTGCTCCTTTAATATCCTCAATTTCAAATTCTCTTTCACAATTCAGAGAATCGTTAAATAAATTTCTATAAGTAATAGATATAGAATCTTCCATTTCGTAGGCATTTGCTCTTGAAAAATGTGTCCATGGAAGAGCCTCATAAGTTTTTAAAAGGGAGCCAATGGGTTCAGAAAAAGCCACGTCTTTTATAATGGTATCATTTATGTTGCGGTCTTTATCCAGAATTACAAAATCTAAGTTCCAATGATCAGAGTTACTCGTTTTACTTTCAATATCATCGTTGCCTGATAAACTGGCATAATTTCTGAATCTAAATTGGAAACTGTTATTAAGATACTTATTTTCATTAACCGGAATAATAACTTGTTGAAATGATTGTTTTAAATCTGTTAATGTATCACCGTTAATAGTTTTTATCGTAGTATCTCCATATGTATATTTTTCAGTTAAAACAGAATCATTTTCGTTAAATATAACATGCCACATTTTATTCCATACAGAATCTATAGAATAGAACTCGAGTAATAAAGTGTCTTTTGTATCAGGTGTATCACCTAATCCACCAGGTTGGTAATAGAAACTTAAAAATATAGTATTATCGCCCGGGTAATTAAGATTAATAGGTTTTGATGTGAGTGTATCTGCTCCAAAAGCAAAACTGCTTGCATTTGAATGGATTGCTCCGGTACCATCAATAGCATCTAGTGTAGCAACTCCAATACTTAATGGATTATATGCATAAGTTTGAGTAATGAAAACATACTCGTCTTGCCATAATGAACTGTCGGCATAACCTATTGATTTTGCAAAATCATCGATAAAGGGCAACTCAACTGGTGACTTTTCCTGTGTCGCTTTGTTTTTGGATTTATTTAGATATAATTGTTTAATCTTAGGATTTACCTGTAATCCGGTTAAAGATTCTTGAGCTTTTAAGGAAAGTGATCCTGAAATCAAAAATATTGTAGCTATATAAAGTATTAATTTTTTCAAGAATATCCTGTTATTCATTAATAATTACTGTATCCATTATATCCATATTTAATTCAGGATAAAGGATTGCGGAGTCAACGCTTAGCCATAAATCTATAGTAGAGCCTAATCTAATCATCTTACTCTCTTTGAATGACGGATACTGTCTCCATACTTTAGCCTCAGTTGAGTCTATACCATCTTCAATTGACTCATCATATATTATGGCCCCAGTATTGAGAGCTGATCTTAGAATTCTGTTTTTAGCTCTTTCTAAGGTATAATGATCAAGATTTGGAACTTGCGTTTTTTGATTACTCAGTCCCATGCCCAGAACAAGATCGATTTTAGACCCTTTAGGCACCATTGTTCCTTCTTCAATTTCTTCACTATTATATTTTTGTTTTAAAACATTATTAACAGCGATATCCGGTACGTGAATTAATCTTCCAATTTCGAGTCCTGCATTTTTAAGTACAGCTTCGGCCTGACGATGCGAAACGCCAACAATGTTTGGCATTTTAACTTTTTCAGGATTAAAAGCATTAAGCACTATAAATATTCGTCGATTCTTTTTTACTTTAAACCCTGCGATTGGATTTTGTTCTATTACAGTACCTTTAGGTCGGTTATTGTTAAAAACAGAATCAGAAACTTCAATACGTAATTTATTCTTTTTTGCTTTTCTATGCACTTCTTCTAAAGTTAAACCGGTAAAATCAGGAACAGATAAAGCCTGTCCGTGATGAGTATAAACTTTTAGAATTAAAAAAGTTAGAATCAACATTGCTGTTACAACTCCAATAGCATATAGCAAATGTTTTACAAATGTTTTACTGGTCAGGAATTTAAATAGGGTCATTATCACGTATGCTTTTAAATCATCAATATAGTTAACGGTGAGACAAATATAAAATTATGTAAGCACAAACTAAAATTAATTGTTTGTAAAATGATTCTTTTAATATTCCCGAATGGTATTATATACAGTGTCTCTTTCAACCGGCTTTTTTCCTGCAGTTTTAATCAATTCAATTAACTCTTTGGTAGTCATGGTTGGTTTTTGATCTTTTGCTCCGGCCATTGAATATATTTTTGTAGAATCATCTATTGTACCATCAATGTCGTCAACACCAAACGATAAGGAAATTTGAGATACATCTTTGCCGAGCATTGGCCAGTATGCTTTTATATGATCGAAATTGTCGAGGTAAATTCTTGAAATAGCAAACATTTTTAAATCTTCGAGTATATTAACTTCCCCAACATAAGATAATGGGTTATTTGCTTTTTTAAATTTTAAAGGAATAAATGTATTGAATCCATTTGTTCGATCTTGTAAGTCTCTTAATTTATCTAGATGTTCAATTCTGTGTCGATTATTTTCTAAATGCCCATAAAGAATTGTTGCATTCGATGGTAATCCAATTTTATGAGCAGTTTCGTGTATTGTAAGCCATTGTTCTGCTGTTGATTTTTCATGACAGACCTGTTTTCTTATTTCCGGTTCAAAAATCTCAGCACCTCCGCCCGGAATACTATCTAAACCATATTCTTTTAATTTAAGAAGTCCTTCTTCAAGATTCAGGTGAGCCTTTTTTATCATAAAATCCAATTCAACGGCTGTAAAAGCTTTCACGTGAATATTTGGTAAGATTTCTTTTATTTTCCGGATCATCTCACCATAATAATGTAAATCCCTGTTTGGATGAACACCTCCAACGATATGGACTTCTGTAATATCAGAATTCTTATATGATTCAGCTTTTTCCAATATGTCGTTTATGGAATATTCCCAACTGCCTTCCTGGTTAATCTTTCTATGGTAAGAACAAAACACACAATCGTAAACACAAATATTAGTTGGTTCGATATGAAAATTTTTATTGAAAAATACTTTATCCTGGTTTTTCTTATTATTAAGATAGCTTGCAAGAATCCCAAGGATTCCTATGTTGAAGTTAAATAATTCAATTCCTTCTTCAGAGGCTAATCTTTCCTGCTGAATTATTTTATTTGTGATTTTTTTTTGTAAATCAGTTAATTGTCCAGATGAAAATATTTCTTGTATCAAAATCTTAAAATTTTATGATGTAAAAATAAAAGAATTTTAATTCATTATAGGAAATCAAACAATGAAAAAGATGTATTGTTTAAGAAGATCAGTCTGGAGTTGGATAAGGGGTAAAATAAAAAAAGTAAGGGATAAATAATTTTTATCCCTTACTTTTAAATATATAAAGACTTATTAAATTATTTCTTTGAATTAAATTCGTCAGAAACAGTTAATTTACTTCTACCTTTAGCTCTGCGTTGAGCAAGTACTTTTCTTCCGTTCACAGATGCCATTCTCTCTCTGAATCCGTGCTTATTTTTTCTCTTTGTGTTCGAAGGTTGAAATGTTCTTTTCATCTCAAAATATTTTTACAATGGTTTACTTTTTATTTTAGAACTGCAAAAGTAATGTTTTTTTCTTTCCTGCAAAAAGATTTTAAAAATAAATAACAAATTAAATTGGCAAATAGATTATTTTTTTTGTTTCGAAAAAAGATTCTGAATAGAATTTAGAGATTTCGAATGTTTTTATTCTGGATTTGAAATCCTTTAATTCCTTGTTGAGATCGCCACCTTTTAAATATAAAATACCGTTTTTTAATTCATTTTTCGATTCGTGTTTTACTTTTGTTCTTACCCAGTTATAAAATGCAGGAAAAGCTGTTACTGCTCTGCTTACAATAAAGTCGTATTGGTTTTTTATTTTCTCAGCTCGTATTTGTTCTGATGTTATATTTCTAAGATTTAAAGCAAGATAAATTTCCTGTACAACATTTATTTTTTTCTCAATGGAGTCAACTAAATGAAAACTACATTCGGGAAATAAAATTGCTAAAGGTATTCCAGGAAAACCTCCACCTGTACCTACATCTAAAATACTTGTTTTATTTTTAAACCGGATAATTTTTGCAATAGCTAATGAATGTAAAACGTGTCGTTCGTAAAGTTGATCAATATCTTTTCGTGATATAACATTTATTTTATTATTCCATTCTTCATATAAACTTTGTAATAAGATAAATTGCCTGTTTTGCTCTTCCGTTAAATCGGGAAAGTATTTTTGTATTATATACATATAAGCAGGCTTTATTTTATGTTTGGATTGTTATTTTTCAGTATGTTGAAAAGTAGCTCACGGGCTCTGAAAAGCTGAGCTTTAACAGTCCCAATAGGTAGGTTAAGTTCGTTTGCAATTTCTTCGTAAGAATATTCCTTAAAATACCTTAACTCAACTAAAGTTTTATATCGGGGTTTTAATTTTTCAACAATGCTACGAGTTAAAGCCATACGTTGACTTTTTATCATATCTTCTTCCGGATCGGGAGTGTCAGCTTGCAGCGGTGTGCCAATACTGTCCTGATCTTCTGATGTTTGATCCAATGAAATAAGATTTGCTTTTTTCTTTCTAATAAAATCAATACAATTATTTGTAGCTATTTTAAAAAGCCAGGTGCTAAAAGCATAATTTGGAGTATATTGAGCAATGTTTTTAAAAGCTTTACCAAAAGCCTCAATGGTTAAATCTTCTGCATCATTTTTATTGTTAACCATTTTAAGGAGCATATAATAAATGGCATCTTTATATCTATCTAAAAGTTCGGCATAAGCTTTTTCATCACCTGCAATTGCAAGTTTAACAAGTTTATAGTCGTGTCTGGCCTTTTCTGATAAATTAGGACTTACTTCCATTTATTACTTTTTGTTGTGAAATAATTTACTAAAATAAACGAAAAACTTAAATATGGCATAAGAAAATCGTAAAGAAGTGAAGGTAATAATAAATTTCTTTCATTTAAACGCCTCATAGCAACTTTATATATAATCAACTGTAAAATCATTCTGAATGCGAAAGCTCCAATTATATATAAATAAAATTCATTAAACCAGATTAGTGATAATGCAAATAATACGTAATAGAAAACTCTACTTGTA
>JAUVUS010000194.1 GCA_030600865.1 Bacteroidales bacterium
CGATTTGCAAATCGTATTCTTCCGGTTCTTCGCCAGCGAACTTTGAAGGATTGTCAATGCTTTCTATCATTCCCTGATACATTTTACGAATCATTTCTTTTTGTTCTTCCCGTGCATTTTTCAATTGTTCCTCCATTGCCGATCTCATTGCTCCTTTGATTTCTTCTTTATAATTAGCAATATTTCCTGTCCAATATACTTTTTCAACAGGACTCATTAATGTTATTGTTTTATTATTCAGATCAAACATAGTTACCATATCTGTTTGAACTACTTTCATAATATTGCTCTGAAGATAAACCGTTTCAATAAGTGCTGTTTCAACACCTTCGTCGGAATCGTAACTGCGCTGCGTAATTATCCAGCCTGCACTTGCCTGAAAATTTACTAATAATACAATTGTTATTATTAAAAGATATTTTTGTTTTTTCATTTTATTTTAGGTTTTCCTATTCTACTTCTACAAACATACCAAAGAGTTATATATTGTTTGATTCATCGTCAAAAATACTAATTAATTTAAAATTGATAATACTATTTTTCATCTAAATATAAATAACCAGATTCACGCCTGCACGGGAATGACATCAAGATCGTTAATCACTATTCGAAATTCTTTTATAAAAAAAGCCCCTTGTGCGTGAAGCAACAAAGGGCCTGAAATTATAATAAATTGATAATTTATCTTACATCATACCAGGCATTCCGCCACCCATTCCACCAGCCGGCATTGGAGGCATTTCTTCTTCTTCCTCAACAATTACACATTCGGTTGTTAAGAACATTCCGGCAATAGAAGCTGCATTTTCTAAAGCAATACGGACAACTTTTGTAGGATCAATAACTCCTGACTCGTATAAGTTTTCATACTGATTTGTATGAGCATTGTAACCGTAATCAGCTTTGCCTTCTTTTACTTTTTGAGCAATTACAGAACCTTCAATACCTGCATTCTCAACTATCTGACGCAAGGGCTCTTCGATGGCTCTTTTAATTATCTCTATACCAGTAGTTTCATCTTCGTTATCACCTTTAAGTCCTTCCAGATCTTCAATGGCTCTGATATAACCAACTCCACCGCCGGGAATAATGCCTTCTTCAACAGCAGCACGAGTTGCACTTAATGCATCATCAACACGGTCTTTCTTTTCTTTTAACTCAACTTCACTTGCAGCACCAACATAAATAACAGCAACACCACCGGATAATTTAGCTAAACGTTCCTGTAATTTTTCCTTATCGTAATCAGAAGTTGAAGATTCGATTTGTGATTTAATTTGATTTACACGAGCATCGATATTTTCTTTTGCTCCATCACCATTAATAATTGTAGTATTTTCTTTATCGATAGTTATTTTCCCACATGTACCTAACATATCAAGAGTAGCACCTTCAAGTGTTAAACCTTTATCTTCAGTAATAACAGTACCACCGGTTAAAATAGCGATATCTTCCAGCATTTCCTTTCTTCTGTCGCCAAAACCTGGAGCTTTTACAGCTGCAACTTTTAATGATCCGCGGATTTTGTTAACTACTAATGTCGCTAAAGCTTCGCCTTCCATATCTTCAGCAATAATCATTAAAGGTTTTCCTTCTTGAACTGCTGACTCAAGAATTGGCATAAGATCTTTCATTGTAGAAACCTTCTTGTCGGTAAGAAGTATATATGGATGCTCCATTACAGCTTCCATTTTATCTGTATCAGTTACAAAGTACGGAGAAATATATCCACGGTCGAATTGCATACCTTCAACAGTTTTCAGCTCATCTTCAGTGCCTTTTGCCTCTTCAACTGTAATAACACCTTCTCTACCTGCTGCTTTCATTGCATTAGCAATTAATTTACCAATAGCAGAATCGTTGTTTGAAGAAACTGCAGCTATTTGCTCAATTTTATCGTTTGATTCACCAACATCATGAGATTGCTTTTTAAGGCTCTCAACAACTTTAGCTACAGCTTTATCGATACCACGTTTTAAATCCATAGGATTTGCTCCGGCAGTGACATTTTTAATACCCACATTAATAATTGACTGTGCCAATACAGTAGCGGTAGTAGTACCATCACCAGCATCATCGTTAGTTTTTGATGCTACTTCTTTTACCATTTGAGCACCTAAATTTTCGAACTTATCTTTTAATTCGATTTCTTTTGCCACGGTAACACCATCTTTTGTTATTTGAGGTGCACCAAATTTTTTCTCGATAACTACATTACGTCCTTTAGGACCCAATGTAATTTTTACAGCGCTTGCCAATTGATCAATTCCTTTTTTAAGTTGATCTCTGGCGTCAATATTAAATTTTAATTCTTTAGCTGCCATGTTTTTTATTTTTTAATGATTTTTGTTAATTAATTATTCTACTAATAAAATGTCATCTTCACGCATGATTAGGTAATCTTTACCATCAATCTGGATTTCGGTTCCACCATATTTGCCATAGATAACCACGTCACCACTTTTTAATGACATAGGCTCATCTTTTTTCCCTTCGCCAACTGCAACAACAGTTCCTTTCTGGGGTTTCTCCTTAGCTGAATCCGGAATAATAATTCCACTTGCAGTTTTTTCTTCAGCCTTATGAGGCTCAATTAGAACTCGATCTTTTAATGGTCTGTATTTAAATTCTGACATTGTTATAAATATTTAAATTGTTAAACTTATTTTTAATTTCACGTTTACCAGATTAACACAATTTATGCCAAAGAAACTTATATAAAAAAAGTGTCAGCCTTTATGACAGACTGACACTTTATAAATTTCTTAACTAGCTTTAGTTTCCTTCATCAGTTTCAGGAACTGATGTTGGGAATTGTGGCATTTGAGTAGGATCAACAGCGTTATTAACTTGTTGTTCTATTTTTGATCTTTGTTCTGTTACACCTCTTGGGATAGTCATTGTGGCAACTAAGCTTAAAATTAGTAAACTTATAGCCAATGTCCAGGTTGCTTTCTCAAGAAAATCTGCAGTTTTTCTAACACCCATTACTTGATTAGATGATGAAAAATTTGCAACTAATCCTCCTCCCTTTGAGTTCTGAACTAACACAATCAATGTTAGTAATATACTCGCAATAATGATTAATACTGAAACTAACGCGTACATATCAAAGTCTTTTATTGTTTATTTATTTGTTCTTCTATTATTTTAATCTGACCCGCAAAGTAAATACTTTTTTCCGGATATTTCAAACTTAATTTCTTATAAGATTTAATTGCTTTTTCAAACAAACCTTGTTTGATATAAACCTTTACCAATGTCTCAGAAAGTAAATTATTATCTTCATTGATACTATCCACAGACATATCATGATTTTCATCTTCCGTTTCCTTAGGTTTAATTCGAGGATTATTCTCAATAAATTTTGATATTAAATCATCATTCATCGCAAGGGTGTCTTCATCAACATAATCTGAGATATCAAAAATTTCTTTTGGCTTTTGTATTTCATTTAAGCCTTTACTTTTAATTTTTTCGGTTTCTATAAGTTCAAATGATTCTTCAGTACCTTTAATCGTTGTTGAGTTCTTAATAAATTTCTTTTCTTTCCCGCCTGCGAAACTTACCTTGTCGCCTGCCTGTTCGGCAGGCAGGGCAGACGAGCGGGCAGGTTTTACTTCCTCTATTTGTAAAATATCACTCCTCTTTCTAAGCTTTTTAATATCATCAGGATCGGCATCAATAGTAATGATATTGTTTTTACCTTCGCGTTCTTCTTCTATAAAATATATCTCGGACGGAAATTCTAATTTATCGTCTTCTTTAATAACAGAAAATTCTAACTGACTTGAAATCGTTTTGGAAATATTTTCTCCCAGACCTTCAAAGCTGTCATTTATTTCACGTCTGACATTTTTATTTTTTAACAACTTTTTATCCGGGGAAGATTCAGGGGATTTTTTTTCAATTTCAACTATTTCTTCTATTTTATCAACAAGCTTATGCTCTTTATTTAAAAATTTAAATAATAAATCTCTATCTGAAATATACACTGACGATTTAGAGAGTTGTTGCTCAAAATCAATATTATTTTGAGATTTCAAAGCTTTCAGAAATAATACGTGAGCAGTCTGAAAAAAAGGATAATCGTTTATCAATTTCCCTAACTGATATATACTTGATTGATTTAACAATTCAGGTTTATCTATATATTCTAAAATTTCTGATTCGATCATAAAAACTTACCAGTTAACTACTGATTTGTTAAAAATATCTTCGATTAATTTTTCAACTATTTCTTCAACCTTTTCTTGTTCTACAGCCGATAAATCCAGATTACTGTCATAATCTGCAAACTGAGTAAAATCTGTATCAAAATTATATTCCGGTTGAATTTCGTTAGTGAATTTAACATGAACAGTGATTGTAAGCCTGTTCTGTGCCGCAATCTCATCACCGGTAATAGCCATTGGTTTTGTAAAATACTTTCTAATTTCTCCTTCGAAATTCAAATGTCCCATATCATTAACAACAGTAAGACTTGTTTGCGACTTAAATTTATCTTTGAGCTCATCAGTGAAATACTGCTCCAGGTTTGGTAAACCCAAAGGTGCTCGATTAACAAAATGCTGTACTGAAAATGTCTTTACATCAGGAGCAATGGAAGCGCCTGTTAATGAATAGCTAACCTTGCACCCTTGGTTTATAAATATGAGTAGCAATATAATAATTATCTGTTTTATATGGTTGCATTTATGTATCTGTCTCATTTCTTGTTCTTTATTAATATCGAGTATCCAACATCGAATGTCGAATATTGAAATATGCATTACCCAACTTCTGTAACGACTTCTTCGTTCATTATTCCTTGTTCGATATTTGACATTATATTGTTTTCATTTCACATGTTTCTATTTTTGTAGTTGATACATTTTCAGCTACTTGAATTTTAAAATTTTAATATGTAGAAATTGGTCTCGAAAGTTTTTGGGATGGTCTTCTTCAAAATTTCAAGTTTCAAATTTCATTATATATCCTTGTGTGTTTAAAGCCAATCATAGCTTGCCCCGATATTTTTCGGGAAATGTTTCATATAATTAATCGATATCGTATTCTTTAATTTTTCGGTAAAGGGTTCTTTCTGATATCCCTAAATCCTGTGCAGCATATTTTCTTTTACTATTATGCTTATCTAATGCTTTCTTAATTAATTCTCTTTCATTTTCTTCTAATGAAAGGGATTCCTCAACAAACTCTTCTGTATCCTCAATATTAGAATCATCAATTTGATTAACTGAAGGTTGCTGAACACTCGGCGAATTAATTATTGAAGATGATGTTTGGTTAATATTTTGTATAAACTGGTCGGCATTTTTTAATTCATCAATATTTGCTCCTTTATCAATAATTTCATGAACAAGTTTTTTAAGATTATTTAAATCACCTTTCATATCAAATAAAAACTTATACAAAATCTCACGTTCCGTAGAAAAAGTTTTTTCATCAACAAGATCATTCTTATAAATTGCCGGCAATTTATTTGGATAATAATCAGGCAAATATTTTTTTAAAACATCAGCAGTAATAACTCGTTGTTCCTCA
>JAUVUS010000102.1 GCA_030600865.1 Bacteroidales bacterium
CCGGGAAGTTGAATATCCATCAAAACTAAATCAAATTTGGTTTCCAGTTTAAAAAGATCAATTGCCTCTTTGCCTGATTTTGCCCAAAATAACTTAACTTTTGTAGGTTTTAAATAGTGTTCTAAAAGGTAATAGTTTGAAGGAGTATCTTCAACAATTAGAATAGCCTTTTCTGACCAATCGATTTTGGCTGGTTTTAAATCTTTAATTTCTTCCGGAGTATCAGGTGAATCCAAAACCTGATATGGCAAAGTAAAATTAAATTCAGAGCCAACTCCTTCATGAGACTCAACACCTATTTGTCCTCCAAGCAAATCAATCAGCTTTTTAGAAATTGCTAATCCAAGACCCGTTCCCTTATACGATTTTCTACGATCGTCAACTAATTGATTAAAGCGATCAAAAATTACATCTAACTTTTCATTTGGAATGCCAATTCCTGTGTCTTTTACATAAAATTTAAGCAACTTCCTTCCACCTTGAGTAATTTGATGATATCCTATAATAATCTCTCCTTCATCTGTAAATTTCAATGCATTATTAATTAAATTACTCATCACCTGCTTAAAACGAGCCGGATCTGTAAAAACAGCTATTCTATCGCTGTTAAGTTCCAGGTCCAATTTTAATTCTAAGTTCTCTTTTTGTATATAATTTATATCCTTTAAGTAAATTTTATGAATTCCTTTTATTAATCTATTTACGTAATTTAATGATTTATTTACAGTTAACTCATCGGCTTCAATTTTTGAAACATCAATAATATCACTAATAATATTTAATAGATCATTACTGCTCGATTGGGCTAAATCAATTATTTCATCTTTTTGATCTTGTGTTATATCAGAATCTCCCAATAAATTAATAAATCCTATTATGGCGTTCATCGGAGTTCTTATCTCGTGTGACATATTTGCAAGAAATACGGATTTCAACTTATCAGATCTTTCTGCTTTTTCTTTAGCGTTTTTTAATTTTTCTTCAGAAATCTTTCTCTCAGTAATATTTCTGCTAAAAACAAAATTGAATTCTTCACCCTCAAATTCTCTAAAATTGAAAGCCACTTCAACAGGAATTTCGTTCCCCATTCTGGTCTTATAATAAAGTTGTATTACGTATGATCCTTTCTTTTTTAACTGATTCCAGTATTCAAACCATACATCTTCAGAAAATTCAGGTACAATATCAAAAATCGACATCTTAATAAGCTCATCTTTTGAATAATCAAGCATTGAGCATGCGGAATTATTTATGTAAATAAACTTTCCGTTTTTCCCAATCCAAAAAATAGCATCAACAGCGATATCAATAGAAAATTGTGAGATTCTTAATTCAGAGGTCTTTTCTTGTACCCGTTTATCCAGTTCTTTATTTATATTGTGAATTTTTTTACTTTTTCTTCTAATTAGTCTGTTTTGTCTGATTAACATTATTAGAAAAATAACAACCCCAATCAAAACAATAAAAGTTAAAATAATCTGGTACTGCTGGTTCATTATTTTTCGATCCTGATCAACCAGCTCTTTTTCTGCCTTTATGTTTTCATATTTGATCAGATACTCTTCTATCCTTTGGTTTGTTAATGCCTCATAAACCGAATCTTTTAAAGAGCTATATTGCTTAAAATTAATAATCGCATTCTTATATTCTTCCGTTTGAAAATAAGCCTCCGACAATAATTGATAATTTACTACTAACCTTTGCTTAAAATTGTTTTGAAGAGATATTTCCTGTCCTTTTAAAAGATTTTTAATGGCTTTTTCAAATTCTCCTTTTTTAATATATACATTGCCCAAGTAATTATAAACTTCGGTCACGCCATGTAAATAATCCAATTCTATCCACATTTTTAGTGCTTCGTAATAATACTCTAAAGCTTTGTCATATTGATTTGCTAATACATACGCTTCTCCTATATTCCCAAGAGTATTTGCTATACCATACGGATTGTTTTGATTTTTTTTAATTTCCAGAGAGCGATTAAGATATTCCAGAGCAAGTGTTGTATTTCCTTTATCCCTAAAAATCAAACCAATGTTATTGTATGACTTGGCAATACCATCACTATCGTTAAGTTCTCTATAAAGCAATAACGATTTCTGAAAATTATCCAGGGCGGAATTCTCATTCCCCAGATAATAGTATATTCCTCCGATATCCTTTAAGGCTCTGGCTATTTCATCTTTCCTGTTTTGTTGTTCATAATAATGCAAAGCTTCCTGAATGAAGTTTATTGCTTTATCATAATTATTAAACCTGATGTGATTTAGCCCTAAAGTATGTTTAATATTAGCATCCTGTTCTTCGGTTAATTCTGATTGAAATTCATTTAGTAAGCTGTTAAATATTTCTTCTGCATTTTCGAAGTAAGCATTGTCGAAATATAGATGTCCCAATAGAATTAATGCATCAATCTGACGGCTTGTTTCTTTAAGGCTGTCAGCCAAGTTGTTTGCCGCTAACAATATAGACTCTGCAGAATCAAAGTCATGAATCGTTCTTTCTCTGGCAATATTTAAAAGATAATCAACTGAATTAGCATTATGCTTTTCAATAATACTATCACTTACCGATTCCTTAATATTATCTGCAATAATATTAAAATCAATTAAAAATAAAATTAAAAAGATAAACAACAGCTTCTTACACATAACAGTTTTTTGCAGAAATTAAACAGTTGTAAATTAACTAATTATTTCTTGGGAAACTAAAATTATTAAAAAATATTTGCATTTCTAATTGAAATGATATTATCTTTGACCAACCGTTCAGTCAAAGGGGGTTTTTTAAAAACAACCGTTATAACTAACCGTTCAATCATATAGATTATGTCACCGAGAACACCAGAACAATTTGAAGAAATAAGAGAAGTAAAGAAAAAGCTAATAATGCAAGTTGCATTAGAACTATTTGCTAATGAGGGCTATCATTCATCTTCTATTAGTAAAATTGCAAAAAAAGCAGGGATATCAAAAGGTCTAATGTACAATTATTTTGACAGCAAAGAAGATTTGTTAAAGCAAATTGCTTTTGAGGGTATAAATGAAGTATTTGAATCTTTCGATCCTAATAAAGATGGAATATTAACAAAAGAAGAATTTATCTATTTCATCAAATCCTCTGTAATGATGGTCAAAAGTCAAATGAACTTTTGGAAACTCTATTTTTCGTTAATGGCACAACCTCAAGTTTTAATGGTTTTAGGAGATGATTTTATGTCTTCGTTCGACTCCTATTTTAAAACTCTCGCAGATTATTTTAATAACCAGGGATTTAAAGACGGATATACAGAAGTTCGTTTTTTTGTTGCTATGCTAGATGGAGTGGTTTTACATTACATTTTAGATCCGGAAAATTTTCCTTATGAGCAAGTTGTAGATAGAATAATTAATATATACGCATAAAATAGATTTATTATGAAAACAATTAATGTATTAAAATCAGGACTATTTACAGTTGTGATTTTATTTAACCTAACATCGGCATTTGGTCAGGATGCTAAAGAAATAATCAGAAAGGCAGATGAAAAATGGAATGGTGAAAAATCAAGTCAGGGAACCATGACAATGACAATAGTACGACCGAGCTGGGAACGAACCATCCAATTTAAAATTTGGACACTTGAAAGAGATTATTCGATGACACTTATTACAGCTCCGGCAAAAGAAAAAGGCCAGGCATTTTTAAAACGTAAAACAGAGATGTGGAACTGGATGCCCAGCATAAGCCGAATGATAAAACTACCACCAGCAATGATGGCAGATGGCTGGATGGGCTCCGATTATACTAATGATGATATACTAAAAGAATCATCAATTGTTGTTGATTTTACACATAAAATAATTGGTTCTGAAACTATTGATGGCTGGGATTGTTGGAAAATAGAAATGTACCCTAATGAAGATGCTGCTGTTGTTTGGGGTAAAATCATTAAATGGATTAGTAAAAATGAGTATTTAATGATGAAATCGGAATACTTCGACGAAGATGAATATATAGTAAAAACGGAATTTGGAACTGATATAAAAACTATGGATGGACGAAAAGTTGCTTCCAGAATTGAAATCATTCCTGCCGATAAAGACAATCAAAAAACAATTGTGGTAATTGATGATATAAAATTCAACGTTCCCTTAAATGATTCATTCTTTTCACAACAAAATATGAAACGGTTAAGATAATTAATAATGAACAATTAATAATTAGTAATAAAATGACAAAACCTGATAATTTAATTGCAATCAAAAGCTTTGATTTTGCTCTAAAAGCAATTAATGTGTATAAAAAATTGGTGTCAACAGAAAAAGAATTTGTTCTTTCAAAACAATTCTTAAAAAGCGCCACATCTATTGGAGCTAATGTAGAAGAAGGTATTGGTGCTCAATCTAAAAAAGACTTTATAGCTAAATTGTCAATTTCATATAAAGAAGCACGTGAAGTACATTATTGGATTCGGCTCCTAAAAGAAAGTAACCTTTTAGAGGAAGAGTTAGCAAATGAGCTTTTAAATGATTGTGTAGAATTATTAAAGATTCTCACTGCTATCCTTAAATCTTCAAAATCAATATAATTATACATTATTAACTTTTAATTATTAATTATGAAATTATTTTCAATGGCCTGGAAAAATCTTTGGAGAAACAAACGAAGGACTCTGATAACAGTGGCGTCCATATTTTTTGGTGTGTTAATTTCAACTGTTATGAGCTCGCTCCAGGATGGAACCTACGGAAACATGATTGATATGTCAGTTAAACTTTCCTCAGGATATTTACAAATACAACATCCTGAATATAGCGACAACAAATCAATAAACAATATTTTTGAACCGACTGATGAATTCATATCAGAGATTTTCGGGATTAAAGAAATAACAACAGTAGCTAAAAGACTTGAGTCTTTTGCTTTACTCTCATCAGGACCAAACACACGTGGAGGTGCGGTAATTGGTTTTGAACCTAACAAAGACAATGAAACCTCAAATCTTAAAAACTGGATATCGGAAGGAAATTTCTTAAACTCAGGAGATCAAGGCGTATTACTAACACACAATATTGCAAGACATTTAAAAATTGGTGTAAATGACACGATTATTTTAATCAGTCAGGGTTATCATGGAGTTACTGCTGCTGGCAAATATCCTGTTAAAGGAATTTTAAAATTCTCCACACCACAAATGAATAGCTTAGGTGTATTTATGGATATTAATCTTGCACAGGAATTTTATTCTGCCGAAGGTATGATTACTTCTCTTATGATTATGGTTAATGATTATACCGATGTAGCTCCTACAGCAAGAAAATTAAATCACAAAGTAAACGGCAATTATAATATTTTAACCTGGCAAGAAATCAATCCTGAAATCGTACAATTTATTGATAGTGATAAAGCCGGAGGAATTGTGATGAAAGCTATTCTTTATATTGTAATTGGATTCGGGATTTTTGGGACAATCATTATGATGGTTGCAGAACGCAAAAGAGAATTAGGTGTGATGGTTGCTGTCGGAATGCAAAAATTTAAGCTGGCAATAATTCTTTTTTATGAAACAATTCTTATTGGATTTGTTGGCGTTATTACAGGTTTTATAGGAAGTGTTCCTATTATTCTTTTCCTTGTTGATAATCCAATTGAATTACCCGAAGAACTTGCTGAAGCATACTTGCAGTTCGGATTTGAACCTTATATGTTTTTCGGAACAGCACCAGCAGTATTTGTTAATCAGGTAATAACAATATTTATTATTACAGTAATAATATCCCTTTACCCGACATTTAAAGTCAGGAATCTTAAAGTTACAAAGGCTTTACGAGCTTAGAATAGTAGATTATTAGATTTTAGTATCTAGTATTAAGACAGAATATAAAAAACCTAAATATGAATATCAGATTTATTTTTGACAATTGAAACAAAGGTGCTAAGCGGCTAAGATTATAAGATACTGCAAAATTAGCAATCTTATAATCAGTTTGTTAAAAAAACCCTACCTACGGCAGGCAGGCGCTAAGCACCTAATATCGAGAATAATCTATTAAAAGATATAAAAACAATTTAAAATAAAAAATTATGATTTGGTCAGTATCATGGCGAAATGTATGGATAAGCAGAACAAGAAGTTTAGTAATAATTTCAGCTATCGCTTTGGGCGTTTTTGCAGGAGTCTATACAATCGCATTTATGCTTGGTTGGGTTAATCAACGTGTTGATAATGTGATTAAAACAGAAGTGTCACATATTCAGCTACACCAAGCCAATTATTTACAAACAAACGAAGTTAACGATTATATTACAGATATAAATTCCATAAAAGAGAATATTGAAAAGAATCCAAATGTTGCTGGTGTTTCAACAAGACTAATTGCAACATGTATGATCTCATCAGCCGAAACAGGCTCGGGTGTACAAATGGTGGGTATTGATCCTGAGAATGAACAAAAGGTGACAAACTTGCATACCAAAATTATTGATGGAGCGTATTTCGAAGGAGTAAAAAGAAATCCGATAGTTATTGGCGAAAAACTAGCTAAGAAATTAAAAGTTAAGGTTCGATCAAAGATTGTTGTTACTGTAACCGAAATGGATGGAACACTTTCGGGAGGAGCATTTAGAGTGGCTGGAATATTTAAAACAGCAAATTCTACATACGACGAAATGAGAGCTTTTGTAAGAATGGAAGATCTTCAAAACCTTATTAAAATTGATGATAATGTAGCTCATGAAATGGCTATATTGATGATCGAAAATAATATTGAAAACGAAATGGCTGATCAGTTAAGAACTGAATATCCCAATCTACAAATAATGACCTGGACAGAATTGATGCCTGAAATGAAAATGCTGAACGAAAGCATGAATTTTATGATGTACATTTTTGTTGTAATCATATTATTAGCTTTAGGTTTTGGTATAGTTAACACCATGTTAATGGTTATACTTGAGCGAGTTAAAGAATTAGGAATGCTTATGGCTGTTGGGATGAACAGATTAAGAGTATTCACAATGATTGTGCTGGAAACTATTTTTCTTTCATTAGTTGGAGGAATTGTTGGAATTGCATTTGCAGTAGTATTAACGATAATCACAAGTAATACAGGAGTGGATCTATCGTTGTGGGCAGAAGGTTTAAGTTCAGCTGGTTTTGATACAATGGTATATCCTGAAATTGGAATTGATTCGGTAATTGTGGTAACAATTCTGGTAATATTAACAGGGATTTTATCTTCAATTTATCCTGCACGGAAAGCTATTAAACTAAATCCTGCAGAAGCATTAAGAATTGAGTAGCTATTGGAGATTTGCCTTTAGCCATTAGAAAAAAAGAAATAATAATAACATAACTCTTTGCTGCCGCCAAAAGCGAAAAGCTAAGAACCAAAAGCGAAAAAACATGAAAGTATTAGAATTAAAAAATCTCGTTAAAATATACAACGACTCAGAGATTCAAGTAAAAGCTGTTAACAATATTAACTTATCATTTGAACAAGGCGAATTTGCAGCAATTGTTGGTCCGTCAGGATCAGGAAAAACAACCTTATTAAATATGATTGGAGGATTAGACAATCCAACAGAAGGAGATATTATTGTTAATGACCAAAATATTAAAGAATTTAGCTCATCAAAACTAATAGATTTCAGGCTGCAAAATATCGGTTTTGTATTTCAGGCTTATAATCTGATCCCGGTTTTAACTGCAAAGGAAAATGTAGAGTTCATAATGGAATTACAAGGTAAAAAGAAAGCGGAA
>JAUVUS010000198.1 GCA_030600865.1 Bacteroidales bacterium
AATGCTTGTCGTTTAATAATTTTTATGATTGGGTCGTTTTTATGAGTTATATCTGTAATAACTGATAAAGCAAAGTCCGGAAGTCTTGTTGAAGGATCTTGCTCCATATACAAAAGTTCTGCATTCAATTTCTGGTCTTTTATATTAAATTCTGCTTCCTGATCACTTTTTTCAATAAAAGCATTTATTATTAAGCTGTCAGGGACATATCGATTTAAAGGCTCGTCGATCAAAGGAAATTGATACTCAGTATTCCCAAACCAATAGTTAACAGAAACTATGGTTGTATTTTCTGCAGTAATTTGTTTTAACCTGTTTACAAACATTTCCATTATCTTATCAGCTACTTCAGAATAGCTTCCTATTTCTATTAAAATTTTTCCATCTTTTGCAGCTTTATATGAATATGACTTAAGTCTTTTCGTGGAAGATTCAAACTGAAATCTTTCGGCAAAAAAAGCTTTTGATTTTAAAATTCTGTTCAAATGATTAATTCTTTCATCTCCAAATGCAGAGAAATCCAATCCCCAGTCTGGAGTATATGTTGTGTTAACAACAATATTATCTTCAATAATATATAAGTCATGAAAGCTTGAATCAAGTCCCAGAGATTTTAGTTGTTTGTTAAGGTTTTCTCCTCTAAGATCGACATGTGTTTTATTAGTGAGATCTTCTAGTGCTTCTTTTTGAGCATCATAGAATGATTTCTCAAAAGTTTTTAAAGCAGATGTCTGAAAATCACTAAGTCCTATTATTTCGTTTCTGATCTTTTCTCTAAGATCATTTTCACTCTTTATTTGGATGTTAATAGTATCCTGAACTGTAATAATTGCCAGTATAATATTAAGTAAAAGTACAGTAAAGGTTACCTTAAAAAACAGCAACCTGTAAATCGACTTTCTTTTTGAACTTTTGTCCATAGTTGAAAATATTAAATTAAAAACGTTGGTTAAGTTAATAAAAAAGAAATTACTTGTAAAGATTTAAGCATTTTTTTACATGACTTTATCGTTTTTGATGACCTTATTATTTATATTAATAGTTAAAAATATATTCATCAGACCATGAAAATCCTTTAAATTATTTAATTTCGCAGCATAATAAATTTAAACTTTAATTATGATTGATATAAAACAACACAGCTTATATAAGCCAATGGAAGTTGACTCGGTATTATCAAATATTTTTAATATTTATTTTAAGAAATTTGGTGTATTATTCATTTACAGTTTTGTAGCTGCTTTTATTATTCAGATGACTTTTTATAAAATAGGTTTTTTAGAATTGACCAAATTAACAGATCCTGAAGATTTGATAAAAATGATTTTTGAGATGAGAAAAGAAATTTTAATTGGATCTATTATATATTTTATGATTTATGGTTCACTAATCAGTTTCCTGGTTAATTACTTAATAAAAAGCGACATAGATCCGAAGGTTCATATTGGGGATATTTTGGGAGAATCAGTTAGAAAATATTCAATCCATATGATTTTCTTTTTGATTTTATCTGTTCTTATCCTCATTGCGGGAATTTTTATAGGCGTAATTGCTTTAATTATAGGATCATTTCTTGCAATGATTTATTTAGGAACTGTACTTACAACAGGAGGGACTATAATTGTTGTTGAAGAAAAAAATGCAATTGATACTATTGGCAGAACTTTTATTTTAGCGCATAAAAATTTTTGGTCGGCATTGGGTTCTGTTGTATTATTTGTGCTTATTATGTTATTAATATCAATTGTAATAAGTGCAATTATTTCCATTCCATTCGTAATTATGTTTTTTGATAATTGGCATGAAACTGGCAGTATAAGAGATTTATTTAATACGCAAATATATGATATAGGTATATGGTCTATGGTTTTAAATTCGCTGGTTTCCGCTGTTACTTACCCTCTTTATGCAATCCTTTCTGTAGTTTTATATTTTAAGTTAAAATATACTGAGGATCGAAAAACACTTTCTGTACAATAAAAAACAAAATAAAAAATATTGTTAAAAGCCCTATTACAGGGCTTTTTGTATTTGGTGTCTTAATCGAATAGAGTTTTTTTTAAAAATTCACGCAACCATTTTTTATTTATTACCATCTATAGTTTGTTGCATTAATTAAATTTTGTTTCAATACCCTAACCTAAATAATGATACTGCTAAATTATGCAGTAATTTTCAAAGATGTGGCGGTGTTTAAAAGCACCGCTTTTTTTATGAACATAACTCACTTCCTAATGTTTAAAACAGAAAGACTATTTTAATAATAAATAATTTATTTATGATTACAATAATATCTCCTGCAAAAACTTTGGATTTTAAATCTTTGGTTCAGACACAGAAGTTTTCAATGCCTGATTTTATCGAAGATTCTAAAATATTAGTTAAAGAGTTAAGAAAGTTAAACCCAAAAGATATTGTTAACGTAATGAAAGTTAATGATGAAATTGCGAATCTTAATTTTGAGAGAAATTTATCATGGAAAACACCGTTTTCAATTGATAATGCAAAGCAATCATTATTAACGTTTAAAGGACAAGTTTATGTTGGCTTAGATGCAAAAACTTTATCAGAAGATGATTTATTATTTGCACAAAATAATTTAAGAATATTATCAGGATTATATGGAATTTTACGTCCATTGGATTTAATGCAAGCTTATCGCCTTGAAATGGGGATTCCCTTAAAAAATCCCAAAGGCAGAAATTTATATGAATTTTGGGGAACAAAAATTACAGATGTTATAAACAAAGAACTCTCAGACCATAAACATAAAGTCTTAATTAATTTGGCATCGAATGAATATTACAAAGTAGTTAAATTTAAATTGATTAAAGCTGATATAATTACACCTGTTTTCAAAGAGGATAAAGGAAATGAATATAAAGTAGTAACTGTTTATGCAAAAACTGCACGTGGATTAATGAGCAGATTTATAATTCAGAACAGGATTGAAGATCCTGAAGAAATAAAAGCTTTTGATTCGGGTGGCTATCTGTTTAACCATGATTTGTCTACTGAAAAAGAATGGGTCTTTACAAGATAAAAAAGAGGAGAACTGAAGCTATCCTCAAATCTAACTAAAATATGTTTACTCATGTCGCAAGGCATTTATCGGATCTAGCTTTGCTGCCTTACGAGCAGGATACCACCCAAAGAACACCCCTATTATTGAAGCAAAAAAGAATGCTAGTAATATTGAATTAAGTGTTATAACTACCGGCCAATTCATAAAATGAGATACAGAATATGCAGAACATATTCCAAGAAGAATCCCAATAATTCCTCCTGCAATACTCATAAATATTGATTCTATTAGAAACTGCCATAAAATGTCATTTTCTCGTCCTCCTACGGCAGATCTTAAGCCAATTTCGCGTGTTCGTTCTGTTACTGAAACATACATAATGTTCATAATCCCAATTCCACCCACAAGTAAAGAAATGCTTGCTATTGCTGCTAACAAAGCAGTCATTACCTGGCTTGTTGAAGAAAGCATACTCATTATTTCTTCCTGTGTTCGTATGGTAAAATCATTTTCTTCAGAACCTGTTAATTTGTGAGCTTTACGTAATGATTCTTCAATTTCTGTTACAGCTTGTTCAGATGCTTCTTCGCTTATAGCTGACGTATAAATTTGGTGAATAGAAGTTATTGCTAAGATTCTTTTTTGTACTGTAGTATATGGAGCAATAATAACATCATCCTGATCCGATCCAAATGTACTTTGTCCTTTCGATTCCAAAACGCCAATTATTTCAAATGGAATTTTATTGAATCTTATTTTTTCTCCTATCGGATCAGAATTTTCACCAAAAACATTCTCTTTTACGGTTTCTCCTATTAAACATACTTTTGATGAGCGACGAATTTCATCAAAAGTGAATGAACGACCACTGCCAATTTTTTGATTTGTAATTTCGAAATAATACTCGTTGGTTCCTCTTAAACTAGTGGGCCAATTGCTTGAACCGGATATAACTTGTCCATTTGATTGTAGTATTGGAGTTACAGATTTTATAGAAGGGCATTCATCTAATATTTTTTCGCAATCACCAACAGTTAACTTTTTTGAATCGCCAGAACCTAAATTTACGCCACTTCTGCGATCACTACTTGGAAAAACCATAATAAGATTAGAACCCATATTTGAAATATTTTTTTCAATGCTGATTTTGGAACCTTCTCCAATGGCAAGCATAGCAATAACCGAGGCAACTCCAATAATTATTCCCAGCATCGTAAGTAACGAACGAAGCTTATTTCGAAGTAATGAATTAACAGCTAATTTTATGAGATTTATTATATTCATTTTCTTAGACCAATGTTTAATTCTATAATATCATCATTTTCTGATGGTAAATTTCTCAGAGCTTCGGAAGCACTTTTAGGTTCTTTAATTCGCTGATCTTTAACAATTCGACCATCTCTAAAAACAATGTTTCGTTTTGTAAATTGGGCTATATCTTGCTCGTGAGTAACCACAACGATTGTTTTTCCTTGCTCATTTAATTCCTGAAAAAGCGACATGATTTCAAAACTGGTTCTGGTATCCAGATTTCCTGTTGGTTCGTCAGCTAAAATTAAAACAGGATTATTTACAAGAGAACGGGCTATTGCAACTCTTTGCTGTTGACCACCGGATAATTGATTGGGCATATGAAATTTTCGATTTGATAAGCTAACAGCTTCTAAAGAATTTAAAGCCCGTTCTCTTCGCTCTTTTGAATTAACACTATTGTTATAAAGCAAGGGTAATTCGACATTTTCAAGAGCTGTGGTTTTTGCAAGTAGATTGTATGATTGAAATACAAACCCTACTTTTCGGTTTCTGATATATGCTAATTGATTTTTATTTAGTTTATTTATTAATTCACTGTCAAAATGATAATTACCTGTTGTAGGTTTGTCTAAACAACCCAGAATATTAAGTAAAGTAGATTTTCCTGACCCGCTTGCACCCATTATAGCCGTAAATTCTCCTTCATTTATATCCATATCAACATTTCTTAATGCTCGCACCGTTATGTCGCCTACATAATAATCTTTATCAATTGATTGGAGTGATATGATACTTTTACTCATGGTTATTGTTATATTATCTTCTACCAGGTCTGCTTGGCATAAATGGACTTTTTTGATTCTCAGATTCTTTTTTCTTTTCTGTTATTTCACTACTGATAACTTCATCTCCTTCCTCCAAACCTTCTAATAAAACAACATAAGTATCATCGGAAAGACCTGTTTTAATTCTTGCAGGTCTAATGAAATCTTCGGTCTTAACCCAAACCATAGATTCTCCTTTGGGTAAATCTTTGGAAACCATACCTTGCATTCCTCTGGTGTTTCTAGATCCTGTACCAGTTGGCGTATTGGAACGATTGCCACTTTTCATTTGTGCCATCATTTTATTCCGTATTTCCATCATAACTTCTTGTGATGGAGAATATCTAAGAGCTTTGCTTTGTATTTTTAAAA
>JAUVUS010000437.1 GCA_030600865.1 Bacteroidales bacterium
AATCACTCTCTTTTTTTATACCCAAAATTCTGATTTAAACTCGTCAAAGTTTAGCATTGTACTATAAACAAAATAGAAATTGTTAAATATGTTTTCATAATTTTTGATTTAGTTGCTTTTAATAAAAGATTCAACAGTAATTATAAATTCTATATCATATTGTTGTTCGATTTTCGGAATTAAAGCATGATAATAAGCACTTCCTAAAGCAGCATAGCCTCCTTCTTTAATTTGCACCTCATAAACTATTTTGTTATTCTTTGAATATTTTTGTACGTATTGACTTAAAATGGTTGGACAAATACCTCCAACCGCTTTTGAACCTGCTAATAAAGTATATTTAGAAAAATCTATCACTGGAAGTTCATAATCAGAATTACACTCAATCAGGGATTCAAATTCAATTTGATTATTTATAACAAAACTTGTATCAATGTACTTAGCATTTTTCAAATAACACGAATCACCACATACCGATAAACCTCTTACAATTTTAATAGGTATTTCCTCAGGTTCAACACCTTCTTCTTCATCACAGCTAAAAGCCATAAAAAAGATTATTCCGCACAGGAATAAAATTTTAGTTTTACTCATCCTTTTTAAAGATTAAATTTTTTTCAGCTTCATTCCAGTCCTCAGGACATGTATTAAATCCAGCAAAACCTCCTATTTCACAATATTTTTCGCCTTCGCAGGTATAAATTACCTCAAGTGCATCCATACCAGTAGGGCAGTCACTTATTGAAATAAATTCCTGCCCTTTATATTTGTATTGATATACTTCTGTACAAAATCTTCGATCTAAAATGTACTTTAACCACTCAATATTCTCTTGTGGATTTTCAATGCCACAAGCACCGGTTTCTTTATCTTCTTCCTCACAACTAAAAGTCGTAAAAATGATTATTCCGCACAGGAATAAAATTTTGCTTAAGTTTTTCATTATGTTAATAATTTCTTGGGTTAATGCCTGTTGATAAATTTAACCATAATTTAAAAAAGAACTATGCTTCCACCTATTTATTCCTAAAAATCGGAAAAGGTGACTTCCTGTTTTAAATTTTTCTTCAACTTTTTTCTTAAATACTTCTAATTAGCTGGAAATCAGTATAAATATTTCATTACCCAACGTAGCAAAATTATAGGTTAATCGAATTAAGTAGTTATTTCTGGTATTTTATAATTGATAATTAATCGTATCTTCATGAATTATTTTATATAAAATCGAGTTTATATGAACTTAACTTCCATTCTCAAAAGATTAATATTTATTGTATTAATCTTTTTTTTTGGTATTGGCAGAATATTTTCAATTCACACACAAAGAATTGAAGAAGGAAGAGCTGCTGCAATGGCAAACACATCTGTAACCCTTATTGATATCTGGTCAATATACCACAATCAGGCAGGTTTAGGATATTTAGAAAATATGTCAGTTGGAGTCTTTCATCAATCCGGTTTTATTAAAGAACAAAACTTACAGGGCATCTCTTTTGCGCTTCCTACTAAAACAGGAACTATTGGTGCTTCATATTCTTACTATGGATATTCTCAATATAATGAAATGCAGGCAGGCTTAGCCTTCGGAAGAACCTTTTCTAAATATTTTGCTATTGGCTTACAGTTAAATTATTTACACACTCACATTGCAGGTAATTACGGCTCAGCAAATTCAGTAAATTTTGAAGTTGGTATTATATCACAACCAATTGACAATTTACTAATAGGAGCTCATGTTTATAATCCATCACGTAGTAAAATGGGCGATGAATATATTCCAACTATTTTTAATTTAGGCCTTAGTTATTGGTTTTCAGATAAAGTATTATTTGGAATAGGTACTGAAAAAGATTTAAATCATGATGCTATTTTTAAAGCGGGAATCGATTACAAACTCGTTGAATTTGTTTCATTACAAGCGGGAATATCAACAAATCCTGCAAAGTACTCATTTGGTATAGGTTTTCATTATATAAATATAAATGCGCATGTAGGATTTTCGAAACATCAAACCTTGGGCTTTACTCCTTCATTTACTTTAAGCTATGGTTTTTAATACATTTAAATTTATAGCATTCATTATTTTGCTTCTTGCTTTGTACAACAAATCGTTTGCACAACAGGAACTAATTACAAAACATCCCATTGAAGATTTAATTGACAATATTGCAAGCAGTTCAGATGATGAAATTGATTACACCAGTTTATATGAAGATATGAATTTTTTCCTGAATAATCCTTTAAATTTAAATTCAGCATCACAAGAAGATTTAGAAAGATTGAAAATTTTAAATGATTTTCAAATTAAAAGTCTGCTCGATTATATAAAACAACATGGAAAAATGTTATCGGTTTATGAACTCCAGCTGGTTTATGGTTTTACCATGAATGATATTTTAACCATCCTCCCTTTTATTACTATTTCCGACACACCCGTTGATGCCGGTTTCAAATTTAAAAATGCTCTGAAATATGGGAATAATCAAGTTTTTCTTAAGGCACAAGATATTATAGAAGACCAAGTTGGTTACAGTTACATTACGGATTCTGCTCTATTAGAAAACCCAAATTCAAGATATTTAGGTAGTTCATATAAAGCTTATGTTAAGTATAAATACAATTACAAGAATAAGATTTACTGGGGTTTTACCGCAGAAAAAGACCCGGGAGAAGAATTTTTTAAAGGGAATAATAAAAATGGTTTTGATTATTATTCTGATCATCTTCAAATTAATAATATTGGAATAGTTAAAACTATTAATTTAGGAGATTATCAGGCAAAATTTGGACAAGGACTTCTTTTATGGTCGATATGTCGTTAGGTAAAACTC
>JAUVUS010000021.1 GCA_030600865.1 Bacteroidales bacterium
ATTTCCCGGGAAATGAAAGTTTAAATAGTTTATTTAATATTGGAGCCGAATTTCCATATAGTGATTTAGTAATTACTGAAGAGTTATACGGTTTATTTGATGCTTCAGACGAGAGAATAAACCTTTACGAGAGAGACGAAAATAATGAACTCAGAACTAAGAAATTCTTGCCAAAAGAAGGTTATGTTAGTATATACGAGAACAACATAAAAGTTCTTCGAATTGCTGAGATGTATCTTATCAGTGCTAAAGCGAATCTTGATCTGGGAAATCATGATGATGGACTTGACAGGATGAATGACTTACTAAATGCACGTGGATTAGCAAATGCCAGTACTTTAACTCGTACCTCTATACTATTAGAAAGGAGAAAAGAACTAGCTTGTGAAGGACACAGATTATTTGATTTAGCAATTGCAAATGCCGATAATATTCGTCCTGAAAACAATGCAACTCCATTGGTTTCTTATCCTGATCACAGATTTATTTTACCAATTCCAGCTAAAGAAATTGAGCGAAACGAAAATATAAAAAATCAACAAAATCCCGGATACTAAAATTATAAACTATGAAGAAAATTTTAAATATCATACTAGTAATATTGTTATTTAGCTCATGCGAAAACAATATTCCTGATCAAAGCTACAATGAAAATTGGTTTGTCGCTTTTGAAAATACAAACGTTAAAGGAAAAGAAAGTGTTTCTGAAATACAAATCCCTGTTATTTTGGCCGACAATGGGCGAAAAGAAGTTGTTACAGTTGATTTTGAATTAGCACCTGCTGAAGGAGTTATTGAAGGTATTCACTACAATCTTTTAAACGAGTCCAACACATTAACTTTTGAAGTTGGAGTAGGTGTAGAGTATATTACAATTATTCCTATTGATGATTTAGAACCTATTGGGGATAAATCAATTCAAATTACTATTACTTCAAATTCTAAAAATTATGCTATCGGATTACCAGGACCGGATCAAAATCAAAGTACATGCGAACTAACCATTAAAGAAGATGATTGTCCATTAACTTTAGAATTATTTTCCGGACAAATTGAAGGATTAGAAGATTCTCCATGGTGGAAAGATTGCCCAGGAAAATATGAATGGATTCCAATAGAAGAAATTGAACCGGGTAAAATTAAATATGAGATTTCCGGTTGGTTCTATGCTCAACTATTAACTTCAGGTTGGGCGTGGTACGAAAGTGAATCAGAACTATCATTCTTCGGAACAACAGTTATTATTGATGTTACTAATCCTGCTGATCCAAGATACACTATGTTAGAGGAAGTTTTCATGATTGATTCAGAAGGTTGGGAATTATCAACTAAACCAGTTAACAATGAGTCTTTATCAATCGACATTTGTAGCAAATATGTAGAAATTCCTTATACTGTGTTAGGTACTAGTTGGGCACACGGATATATATTCACTGTTAAATTTCAATTTGACTAAAAATCGATAAACTATGAAAAAATATATATTATATACATTACTATTCATTGGGGCAACAATGTTTTCTTGCCAGGAAGATAATGAATATACACTTAATGAATACGTACCGATAGGTGGTTTTACTCAAGCTGATTATACAATAGAATCAGAACAATACCTAAAAAACTCAACCGAAAGCGTAGAAGTTATCTTTAATTTTAATCGATTAAATGGTAACACATCTAACTTTACTATTGAAGTGAGTGAAATATTTCCTACACAGTACATTGATGCTTTTACACTTACAACAACCTCTATTTCAATATCTGAAAATAGTGATACTCTCATTATAGGTGAAATTGATTGGTCTGTTTTAGGATGCGACTCAACTTTAACTGTTACTTTAAATTTACTTGAAGGTGAAACAATTGAAACAGGAATAAGTACAGAATCCTTAACAATTGAATTTCATAAGGAAGCCGCTCCTGTAATTAATTTTGGTAATACAACATATGACATGTATTTCATTTTTGATTCAGAATTAGATTTAAATACTGTAATAGAAATTGAAGCTATTGATAAACCTGCAGAAGAAGAAATCAGAATTCCTCTTCAAAACTGGTTTGAATTAACTGAAGGTATTCAGTTTGATATGCAACAGGAATTGTATATTCCAGTTGGTAGCACAACTGCATCAATAAGCTTAGACGTATATAATGCTGCTTTTGTTGCAAACGAAAGAGGTGGTGTATGGGTTGAAATTCATAAAGAAGACGTACCTGATGTATTATCGGTAAATATTAGCAGTAATTACTGGCTTGGTGCCAATATTGGTAAAATTGGTGAAATAATCAAACTTTATACAGACAGTACCTATAATGCGGAAGTATTTTACGCCAATGATTTAGACCCAAATATTCCGCTTACAATAACTTTGGATATTTCAGATGTTCCGGTACTACAAGATATAACTATACCAATTAATTTAAATGAGTATTATGCCAAAGAGGGAATACATTTCTTGATGCCAAACAAATACATTACTATTGAAGCTGGCGAAACCACTGGTACAATTGAATTTGAAATGTTACCTAATGGTTTTAGTGTTGGAGAAACCTTACCTCTATGGATAGAACTTGATAAAACCTTTGCTGATAACCCTCAAATAAGCTTTGATGCTGCAGATTGGTGGACTACTCTTAATCTTTCCAAACAAGGAGAAGTTTTTATAGTAAGTTTAGATGAAAGTGCTACATACGATGTTCTTATTTCTGATGTATCGACAACGGTTGATGTTGATGTTATTATTCCAAATATCTTGGATAAAGCAGCACCTTCTGATTTAGAGATTCCCGTAAGATTTAATGAATGGAATTTACAAATGGATACCCATTTTACATCGGATGGTATAATCAGAGTAACTAGTGGAGAAACATCAGGGACAATTACAATATCAGTAATTGGTTCTGCATTTACTGCAGGAGAAAGTAACACATTATGGATTGAAGTATATACCGAAGACATGCCTACTGACCCAATTTTACAGGCAAATAGCAGTAATTGGTGGACATCATTAAATGTAGGTAAACAATAAATATGAATACAATTAGAAATAGTTTTACAAATTTTATAGGTTCAAATTTAAAGTTTAATATCAATTAGTACATTAAATCGACTTTACAGTTAAATGCTGTAAAGTCGATTTTTCTTTGAATAAATTCATCTACAATGATAAAAAAAATACTTTCAATAATAATTACTTTATGTTCTCTCTTAACTTTTGCACAAAATCCCCATATATTTACAAAATATTCGTCTATGCCTGAGAAAACATTAGAAATAAAACAAAGGATAAGTGAAATACCATATTTCAAACCATCGATACAAATCAATAAAACCTCACATGTAGATAATTCCAAATTAAAGTATTTTCCTTCGATATTTAACCAGCAAGGTAACTCCTGTAGTCAAGCAAGTGGAATTAGGTATATCTTTTCGTATGAGATGAATCGTGTAAGAGATACTGATGCTAAGCTAAATCAAAATGTATACTCTTATCATTATACATGGAATTTTTTAAATGAAGGAACAGATATGGGTTCATGGTATTTCGATGGTTACAATCTTGCAAAAGATAATGGAGTACCAAATATTTCAGATTTCTCAGATAATACGGCTACTGAAAAAACTTGGATGAATGGCTATAACAAGTATTTTAAGGCTATGCATAATAAAATTTCCGATTATTCTAAAATAGATGCTTCATTACCTGATGGTTTAACATTTATAAAGCAATATTTAATAGATCATGGTGATGAATCAACGACTGGTGGATTATTAAATTTTTCAGGAAAAACATCTAATTGGGATATAATTCAATATTCAGGAGAATCAAATACGGGATACAATTATGCAATAAAAAACTTTGGAGATGGTGGTGACCATGCTATGACAATTGCAGGCTTTGACGATTTAATTAAAATTGATGTAAACTCGGATGGAATTATTCAGGATGATGAAATTGGTGCTTTAATTGTGGTTAACTCTTGGGGAAACTCATGGTGCTCTAATGGAAGAGTCTACATGCCTTACAAGCTTCTTAACAAATCATGGTGGAATGGTGGAATGGGAAACGGAGACCATTATGTATATATTGTTAATGCCAAAGATCACAAACCACAAGTCACAGCTAAGGTTAATATAAAATACACATCCAGAAACGATCTTTGGATAATAATTGGAGTTGCAAAAAACCCCAATTCTACAGTTGTAGATAAAACAAAAACCATGAAAATATTAAAAAAAATGGGCGGAGATTTATATATGAAAGGTGGATCTAATGAATATGATAAGAAAATTGAGATTGGACTAGATTATTCAGATTTAATAGAGGATATACCAAATGCAACAAAATTCTTCCTGACCATAAAACAATCTCCTGAAGGAACACTAGGAGAAGGATTAATTGAAAAATTTACAATCATAGATTACAGAAACAGTTCCATACCAAAAGAATATATCTGCAATAATAAGAATGTTTCAATAAATTCTTCAACATCTATGTCTGTCTCCTCTGAAACTACAACAGGGCAAATTGATTTACATAAAACAGGAAAAATTAATATATTTCCAAACCCGGTGCGTAGTGGGTCTATCGTTCATATCAATCTTCAAAATAAATATTATCTTACTAAAATTGAACTCCTTGATATTAATGGTAAATTAATTAAAGTTGATTTTCCAGAAAACAATATATTAATTCCATCAAATCTAAGTAAAGGGCTTTATTTTATAAAAATATACGAATCGCATAAAACACATATGCAAAAACTATTAATTTATTAATCCAGAAAATCATATTCAATTTTGCATTTTACTAATTACTATGTGGCTAAAATTTGATAAATATCATTGGGATATACCTTTCCAATGTGTTATATTTGTATTAATTAAAGTTGATATGAATCCATTCAATTTAAATAATTTATACCACAATTTTGGCAAAGGCCTTTTCGAGTGCTGGATTTGCTGATACCTTATATTTTATTTCCACAATTAATATTTTCTTAGGATTAATACGTCCAAATTAGAAATTATTTTTAATTCTTATTACTAATATTAATTTATTAAATATGGAAGGAATAATCTTCGACATAAAACACTTTGCTGTACACGACGGTCCGGGAATTAGGCAGACTATATTTTTTAAAGGATGCCCACTGAATTGCTGGTGGTGTCATAATCCTGAAAGTCAAGCCGCCAACCCTGAAAAATTTGTTAAAATAAACAAACTTGATGGAAAAGAATTCCGAAAAAAAATTACTGTTGGATATAAAATTGCTGTTAATGAGCTTTTTAAAATAATTTCGGGAGACCAGGTTTTCTTTGAAGAATCCGGAGGTGGAGTAACTTTTTCTGGTGGCGAACCTTTAATGCAAGCTGATTTTCTTTATGAAATAGCTAAATTGTGTAAACAAAACAACATACATACTTGCATTGACACCACAGGTTATGCATCTGAAAAAACAATTAAAAAAATTACAGAAGTAATAGATGTTTTTCTATACGATATTAAACTCATAGATAACGAGCTTCACAAAAAATATACAGGAGCTCCTGTTACTGGAATTATAAGAAACCTAAAATGTCTTGATCAGAATAAAAAGAATGTCGTTTTACGATTTCCCGTAATCCCGGGAATTACAAATACTGAAAAGAATCTATCTGAAATAAAGTCTTTTATTAAATCTTTAAAAAATATAAATCAGATTGATATATTGCCTTATCACAATATTTCGAATGGTAAATACGAAAGATTTAAAAAAGAAAATAAAATGAGCAGTGCTCAAGCTTTACCCGATAAAGACATGAACATATTAAAAGCAGAATTTGAATCAATTGGCTTTAATGTAAGTATTGGTGGATAATTAATAATTAAAGAAATGAACACAAGAATAAAAAAACTACGAAACCAAAGTTTAACAGCTGTAACTAAATTATCACCGGAAAGAGCAATTCTGCTTACCGAATTTTATAAAAAAGATATTGCCAATCAGGTTTCTTCCCGACAATTGTCGGGACCAGTAAAACGCGCAATGACTTTTAAATATATCCTTGAAAATAAAAAAAATTGCATAAACGAAAACGAACTTATTGTTGGTGAACGCGGTCCTGCCCCAAAAGAAACTCCAACCTACCCTGAAGTAAGTTTACATTCAATACAGGATTTGGATATATTGGATACAAGACCTAAAGTTTGGTTTAGGGTTGATAATGAAACCAAAGAAATTTATGAAAAGGAAATTATTCCATTCTGGAAAGGAAAATCGCAGCGTGATAAAATATTTGCGCAATTACCTGATGAATGGAAAGCTGCTTATGAAGCCGGTATTTTTACTGAATTTCAAGAACAAAGAGCTCCCGGACATACAGTCGCAGGCAAAAAGATTTTCCAAAAAGGAATGTTGGATCTGAAAAAAGAAATTCAAGAATCTATTGCAAAACACAAATCTTCCAATGATTCAAAAGCTTTGGCCAAAATTGAAGAACTTAAAGCAATGGATATTGCCGCCAATGCTATTATTGTATGTGCAGAACGCCATGCAGATGAATTAAATATACTTGCAGACCACGAAAAAGACGAGAATAGAAAAGCTGAATTAATTGAAATGGCCAGAATATGCCGAAAAGTTCCAGCTAATGCTCCAGAAACATTCCACGAAATGCTTCAGCATTACTGGTTTATTCATTTAGGAGTAATAACAGAAGTAAATCCCTGGGACTCGTTTAATCCCGGCAGATTAGATCAACATTTGTATCCATTTTATAAGCAAGAAATTGAAAACGGATCTCTTACAAAAGAAAAAGCCACTGAATTATTGCAAGCTTTTTGGATTAAATTCAACAACCATCCATCGCCACCTAAAATGGGTGTTACTGCTTTAGAAAGTAATACATACACCGATTTTTCATTAATCAACCTTGGTGGACTGAAAGAAGATGGTTCTGATGCTGTTAATGAATTAACTTATATTCTTCTTGATGTTATTGAAGAAATGCGGATTTTACAGCCAGGTTCAATGGTACAAATAAGCAAAAAGAATCCTGACAGTTTTGTACAACGCGCAATAAAAATTTCAAAATCAGGCTTTGGTCAACCATCATTTTTTAATACTGAAGCAATTGTAAAGGAATTAATAAACCAGGGGAAAACGATCACGGATGCACGAAATGGCGGAGCAAGCGGCTGTGTTGAAACCGGAGCTTTTGGTACGGAAAGTTACATCTTAACCGGATATTTTAACCTTAATAAAATACTTGAAATTACTTTACATAATGGTACTGATCCAAGAACAGATAAAAAAATTGGTATAAAAACCGGTGATCCAAGGAGTTTTAAAAATATCGATGAATTACTTGAAGCTTACAAAAAGCAAGTTAACTACTTTGCAAATATTAAATTAAAGGGCAATAATATCATCGAAAAACTATATGCAGAGCAACTACCTGTTCCATTTCTATCATTAATTATTGAAGATTGCATTTCAAATGGAGTTGATTATAATGCCGGCGGTGCACGTTATAATACTAGTTATGTTCAAGGTGTTGGATTAGGAAGTATTACTGATAATTTAGCATCAATCAAATACAATGTGTTCGACCATAAAAATATTACTATGGATGAACTTTTAAAAGCTACGGAAGCTAACTTCGAAGGATATGATCAATTACGTCACGATTTAATTTATGAAACTCCCAAATATGGAAACGATGACGATTATGTTGATATGCATGCAGTTGATGTTTTCAATATTTTTTACGATGCCATAAATAATAAACCAACATACCGTGGAGGCAAACTCAGAATTAACATGTTACCAACCACAAGCCATGTATATTTTGGAAGTGTAATAAACGCAACACCGGATGGACGAAAAGCTTTTGAACCGCTTTCAGAAGGAATTAGTCCGTTCCAGGGAGCCGATAAAAAAGGTCCGACTGCTGTGTTAAAATCTGCAGCTAAAATTGATCATATTAAAACCGGCGGCACTTTATTAAATCAGAAATTTTCACCATCATTTTTTAAAGATGACCAAAGTATTACTAAGCTTTCGCATTTAGTAAGAAGCTATTTCAAAATGGACGGGCATCATATTCAGTTTAATGTGGTAAATGCTAAAACTCTTCGTGATGCACAAAAACATCCTGAAAAGCACACCGATCTTATTGTTAGAGTGGCAGGTTATAGTGATTATTTCAATGATCTGGGTGAAGATTTACAAAATGAAATTATTAGACGAACAGAACATGAAAGTATATAAACGATTTAAATTACTAGCTGCGAATGTCATGCTGAGCCTGTCGAAGTATGACAACACTCTTCGACAAGCTCAGAGTGACATCTTAAATTGAAATCAAAATCAAACAATCATAAATTATGAGAAAAACATATTTAATTATAATTATCGCTTTAATTCTATCAAAAGTATCTTTTTCACAAGGCAAATTTGAAGACTACCAAAGAGCTGAAAAATTTTTACATTTTAATATTTACAATTTAGTTCAGAATCTCTACTTAAATCCAAACTGGATTGATAAAACAAATGATTTTTGGTATAAAACTGAAATAGAAAATGGACATAAGTTTTTACTTGTTTTATCAAGCGAAAATGAAATCACTCCGGTATTTGATCATCAGAAACTGGCAATTGCTTTAGAAAAAAAGTTGGACAAAGAGATTAATCCTGACTCTCTACCATTTTCTAAAATTAAATTTAAAGACAATCTGAAAACTGTAGCTTTTAAAATCGACTCAATCAATTTTAAATACGATATCAAAAAAAATAAACTATCGGAATACACACCACAAAAAGATGATCTAAAAAAGAATGAATCCAAATCTCCTGATGACAAATGGATTGCATTTGTAAAAAATTACAACTTATATCTTCGTGATGTAAAAACTGGAGAAGAATTTCAGTTAACAACTGACGGCATTGATCATTACGATTATGCTACTCCATTATCATGGTATAAAATTGTTGATGAATCAGTTGGTAATACTTATGATCCTGAAATTTATATTGAGTGGTCTCCTGACTCCAAAAAGTTTATGGCAATAAAACTTGACAGACGAAATGCTAAAAAGCTTTATCTATATCAATCGTTACCCGAAGAAGGAATGAGAGCTAAAGTATGGTCGTACGAAAGAGCTTTACCGAGCGAAAAGAGCATCCCTTTACAAAAATTTTACATTTTTGATGTTGAAAACAAATCGAATGTAAAAGTTGATTTAGAACCAATTGAAGATTATTGGTCGAGCTTTGCTCCTGCTTGGACAAAAGATGGAAGCAAATTCTATTTTGCCCAAATGGCAAGATATTATAAAGCTCTGGATTTATTTTTTGTAGATCCTGAAACAGGAGGCATTGATAATATAATACACGAAGATGCAAAAACCATGATCGAATATCAAATGGTTGGATGTAAATTAGTAAATAATGGAGAAAAGGCAATATGGATGTCAGAAAGAGATGGTTGGAGTCATTTATATCTTTACGATGGGAAAACAGGTAATCTGATAAATCAAATCACAAAAGGCAAATTTGTAGTTCAACAAATAAATTACATTGATGAAAAAAATGAAATAGTTTATTTCACAGCAGTAGGACACGAAAAAGATCGTGACCCCTACTTCAAGCATCTTTATAAAATCAGATTTGATGGAACAGAGATGACTCTTCTAAGTCCTGAAGATGCCGAACATGAAATTCAATTCTCTCCTGATTACAGTTATTTTATTGATAATTACTCTAGAGTTGATTTAAAGCCTAATGCTGTATTAAGAAGACTTTCCGATGGAAAATTAATTCGAGAATTACAAGAAGCTAATATAGATAAATTGTTAGCCACAGGCTGGAAATATACTGAACGATTTACTGTAAAAGCTCGTGATGGAAAAACCGATATATATGGAATATTACAGTATCCATCAAATTTCAACTCAGAAAAGAAATATCCGATAATTGATAATTCCTATTCCGGACCGCAAGCAGTTAATGTTCCTAAATCATTTCGTCGTGGAATATGGAACGACTGGACTCCATTAGCCGAAGTTGGTTTTATTGTAATTAGAATTGATGGGATGGGAACAGCTATGCGTTCTAAAGCATTTCACGATATTTCGTATATGAATCTAGGCGATATTGGCGCTGCTGACCATATTACAGGAATAAAACAATTAGCTGAAAAGCATTCATTTATTGATACAAATAAAATTGGCATATTTGGTCATTCAGCCGGAGGATATGATGCTGTACATGCATTATTAACTCATCCCGAATTTTATAAAGTAGGCGTTGCTACTGCAGGAAATCATGACCACAGAATGGCAAAAGCATGGTGGCCCGAACAATATATGGGAGCCCTTGGAGATCATTATACTGAACAGTCTAATTTATCCATAGCTCAAAACCTAGAAGGTAAATTATTGCTTATTCATGGCGATATGGACAATAATGTAAATCCGGCAAGTACCTATAGATTAGCAGCAGAATTAATCAAACACAACAAAGATTTTGATTTAATAATTACACCAAACGATAATCATGGCGAGGCTTGGGGTAATAAATATGTTATTCGTAGACGAATGGATTATTTTGTAAAGCATTTATGGAATATTGAACCTCCAAAAGAATTTGAATTTATAGAATATTAATCATTAAAAATCAACAATATGTTTAATAAAGAAACCTATATTAACAGACGCAAACAACTTAGAAATCAATTCAATTCAGGCATTTTGCTTTTCTTGGGAAATGAAGAAAGCTCAATGAACTATTTGGATAATACCTATCATTTCAGACAAGACAGTACTTTCCTTTATTATTTCGGATTAGATTATCCGGGATTGGTTGGTATAATAAATTTAGATGAAGATAAAGATTTTATTTTTGGTGATGATCTAAGCATAGATCATATTGTTTGGATGGGATCGCAACCAACAATTAAAGAACGTAGCGAAAAGGCAGGAATTCAACACACAGGTCAAATGAATGATTTGCTTGATTTTTTGAAATCAGCAAATAATAAAAAAAGGAAAATACACTTTTTACCTGCTTATCGACCCGAGCATCAAATAAAACTTTATAACTGGCTAAATATTCCAATTAATGAGACTAACAACAATGCTTCTGAAGAATTAATTATTGCTGTTGGCGAACAACGAAATATTAAGTCTGCTGAAGAGATTGAACAACTGGAACAAGTTGTAAGTGTAACAACAGATATGCATTTAGCCGCAATGCACTATGCAAAACCAGGCATGACAGAAGCTCAAGTAGCTGCAAAAGTTCACAAAGTGGCACTGGCAGCAGGAGGCAACATCTCCTTTCCTATTATTGCTACAATAAACGGACAAACATTACATAATCATTATCATGGCAATACCATAAAAGAAAACGATCTGTTTTTATTGGATGCAGGAGCTGAAAATAATTTATGTTATGCCGGTGATATGTCAAGTACTTTTCCTGTTTCGGCAAAATTCACTGAAAAGCAAAAAGAAATTTATCAAATTGCCTTAGATGCGCACAATGCAGCAATCGAAGCATTGAAACCCGGAATAAATTTTAAAGAAATTCATTTTACAGCTGCTCGAACTATTTTTAACGGATTAAAAGATCTTGGTTTTACAAAAGGCAATACCGAAGAAGCAATTCAGGCAGGTGCACACGCTTTATTTTTCCCTTGCGGAACAGGTCATTTAATGGGATTGGATGTTCATGATATGGAAAATCTTGGAGAACAATATGTAGGCTATGCAGGAAAACCTAAAAGTACCCTCTTTGGTTTAAAATCATTACGATTAGGTCGTGAACTACAACCGGGTTATGTTCTTACTATTGAACCTGGAATATATTTTATTCCTGAATTAATTGATTTGTGGAAATCACAAAATAAATTCAGTGAATTTATAAATTATAACAAAGTTGAAGAGTATAAAGATTTTGGTGGTACCCGAAACGAAGAAGATATATTAATTACTGAAACAGGCTATAAAATTCTTGGTAAGCCTCTCGTAAAATCTATTGAAGAAATTGAAACAGAACGTGCAAAAGCATTCGAATAAAGGAACTGAGATAAAGGTTGTACATGATTTAAAATAACTAGTCATATTGAGTTTATCAATATATAAACAACAATTGTAATAAAATATATCATGAATAATATTTTTAAAAATTGGAACTGGAATCCACCTAAAGATTGGTTAAAAATTAAAACTATAGATCTGCATACAGGTGGTGAACCACTGAGAGTTTATACTAGTGGATTACCAGAAATAAAAGGTTCAAGCATTCTTGAAAAAAGAAGATATTTCAGGGATAACTACGATTATATAAGAACCGGAACTATGTTCGAACCACGTGGACATGCCGATATGTACGGAGCAATAATAACAGAACCAACAACTAATGATGCTGATTTTGGCACTTTCTTTTTACATAACGAAGGATACAGCACTATGTGCGGTCATGCAATAATTGCTTTAACCAAACTGGTTTTAGATACAGGAATGATTCAAAAAGAAGGTAATGAACCCGAACTAATCATAAATGCTCCTCCGGGAAAAATTTATGCAAAAGCTTTTCGCGAAAATGGAATAGTTAAAAAGGTATCATTTAAGAATGTGCCATCATTCCTTTATTTAAAAGATCAAGAAATTGATGTTCCCGGTATAGGGAAAATAAAATTTGATGTTGCATATGGTGGC
>JAUVUS010000269.1 GCA_030600865.1 Bacteroidales bacterium
CGGTATATTAAATGTGGTTACTGCTTATGAACAGGAAGTTGAACAAGAAGAATTTTTATCAGTCAATTATTATTACTATGGTGCAAAGTACCATAAAATAGGCAAGGGCTTTCTGGGCTTTGATAAGGTAGAGCAGAGTAATGAACTTAATGGTACTTTGACTATAAGGTATTTTAATATTGACAATAATTATTTCCACATTGTCAATAATAAAACGGAAATAAAACCAATTACTAATCTCTACAAATTAATTTCGGAAAGTACAAATAATTATAAGTTTCGCGATATGAATGATCCTGAGCATCTATGCTATTTCCCGTATCTTGAAAATTCTTATCAAAAAAATTATGATTTGTACGGAGATATTGTAAATAAATACAAAGTTGAGTATAATAACTATGATGATTGGGGTAACCCTAAAGAAATTATTGAGCATTATGGTAATGATAATGGCGATTCAGAATATCCGATAAGAAAAACAAGAACTATCAATTATAAGAATCTCACTGAAAACAACATGCATGTTATAGGCCTAATTGATGACATTACAACTACTTTTCATAAAGACAATAGCAGTGATATTGTAAAAACCATTGACTTCGGGTATTATGAAAATACTACAGCCCTCTTAAAATCTGAAACCGTTGAACCTAATGATCCTAAATCCTATACTATTCATTATATTTATGATGATGGTAATGAAGCTTATGGTAATTTAACAGAAAAAAAACTTACTGCCGCAGGGATGGAAAACAAAATTAGCTCATATACTTATTCACAAGACGGGAGATTTAAACTTAGTTTTATAAATCCCAAAAACCATATAGAGGAATATACTTATTACGAAAAAATCGGTTTGTTAAAAACACATACTGATGTTAATCAACTTAAAACAACTTATAAATATGACAAATTCGGAAGAATTGATAAAGAAATATATCCAAATGGCACTATTTTGAAAACTGTGCGAAGGTGGACAATTCCCGGATATGCCAATGAACACGAAGACGCCCCGTCCACTGCGTATTACTATTTATGGGCAAAATCTCCCGGTAGCAACGAAATATTAACTTTTTATGACCAATTCAACAGGGAATTGCGAAAAGTAACTACCTCATTTGATGACACTAAAATATATGAAGATAAAGAATATCTGGGGATACCTACATATAGTGGATTGCTTTGGCATCATTCAAATCCATATTTTAAAAATGAAGAACCTGTATGGACAAATACTATTTACGACATATATAGAAGGCCTGAAATTATAAACAAGCCTGATGGTTCATCCGAATCATATACATATTTGAAAAACACTGAAACTATTACCGGTTTTGATGGTCAGACAAAAAAACTGGAATACAATGGCGCAGGATGGCTTACAAAGGTAACTGACAATAATGAAGGAGTTATTAATTATAATCATCGAAGCGACGGCTTGGTTAAAGATATAACCATTAATGGTTTACAATCCACAAAAGTAAGTAAAACCTATGATGCTTTCGGGCAAACCGAAACCTTAACCGATCCTGACAACGGAACAACAACATATGTATATAATGCCTTCGGCGATTTGATAAGCGAAACCGATGAACTGAATACAATAACTTATACACACGATAAACTTAGCCGGATAATTGAAAGAATTGCCCCGGACAGTTATACAATATGGCAGTATGATACTCAGAACTTTGGTGTCGGGAAACTACACGCTGTTGCTCACGCTCCGTTCGAAGGTGAAATACATCAGGTCATCAGGGAAAATGTTTATAATAATTTCGGCTATCTGTCGGAACAAAAGCAAACAATTAATGGAAAGCAAATAGAATTCAATTATACTTATGATGTTTTTGGCCGGCAAAAGCAATTAACATGGCCATCAGGATACCAAACAATAAACTACTATAATGAAAATGGATATTTAGTTAGTATTCGTGATAATAATAGTAAATCTTTATGGGAAGCAATTGAAATGAATGCCTGGGGAATAGTAACAAAAAGTAAAATTGGCAACATTATTAATAATGAACATATTTACGATGCACTTAATGGCAGGATTACCGATATTACAGCCGGTATAAACGGCTCATTCAATAATTTACAAAATATACATTACGAATGGAAAACTGATGGTAATCTTGATTTCAGGCAGGACAATATTAAAAACCTTAAAGAAAGTTTTCAATACGACTCATTCAATCGTTTGAAAAAAGTATTTTTAAATAATGTCCTTCAGCTTGAAACCGGATTTAATACAATTGGAAATATTAAAACCAAATCGGATGTAGGAACTTATATTTATCATCAAAACACACAACCACATGCTGTTACCAATATTGCCGGAATACCCGAAACTATAAGCCCGCTTGATCAGGAAATTGAATACACATCCTTTGATAAAGTAAAACACATTTCGGAAGGAAAAATTAATAAAGATACTTATACATTAAATATTAGTTATGGGCCTGAACACAACAGGGTTTGGCAAAAGTTTGAAAATAATATCACAGGGGAAACTGTTACCAAAAGATATTTCAATAATATTTACGAAAAGATAACAGAAAATAACGGCAACGAAAATAAATTACATTATCTTACTGCTCCTACCGGATTATTTGCTATCTTTACCATCCAAAATGATGAAGTGGAAAACATGAACTACATATTAAAAGACCATCTTGGTAGCATTAACTACATCTTAGACGAAGACGGAACTGTTGCACAGGAAATGAATTTTGATGCATGGGGCCGGCGACGAGATGCACAAACATGGACATACAACAATGTACCAACTAACTTCATGTTTGACCGCGGTTTTACTATGCACGAACATTTGAATGCTTTTAAGCTTATAAATATGAATGGAAGGATGTATGACCCCGTTGTAGCTCGCTTCCTTTCACCTGATCCCTTCGTGCAAATGCCTGAATACTCCCAAAACTTTAACCGGTACAGCTATGTATTGAACAATCCGTTAAGGTTTACCGACCCGAGTGGGTTTATTGCTTTCGGCGATTCATTGAAAACAGCACAAAACAACACAGTTAATGATGATTATTTAAACTGGCTTTTTATTTTATCAGACCCTAATGGTGGTGATGATGAAGCTGCTTCTTTTAGCACCGATTACCTGCAATTTGGGAAAAGCAAAATACCGAATGGTATAGATAATCCGGATTTGTTTGAACAATCTACCTCAAAGTTAAAAAAGAAGGATAATAGTGGTACTACTGAGGGGAGTAGTGATAATTTATTTGAAGAATATGGATTAGATATTAATTATGGATTTGGTTATGGTTTTAAAACATTATTTTATACTGGACAGGTAAAGTTTTTTAACAGGAAACTGTACAGTTTGTCTTCCATTGAGAATACAAATAAAAAGACTGATTATGGTTTTTTAATTTTTGAAGTTTCTATTGCAATACCATTGATTAATGCAGGAGCAATCTTAAATATTCACAGTGAAAAACCTGTAGAATTTAATTTTATATTTTTGGGATGGAAATATGGATCTGAGGGTGTACTTATAGATAATAGGGTTGGATACCATTTTGGTATTATTGGAATTGAAGGTTATCAAAAGACAAATGATTTTAAAAGTTATTTTAATGCATATCCTAATGCGCGTCAACAATTTTATGAAAAAACAGGTGTGACTATGCCTTTGAGATAAAAAAATGATAAAAAATAATATGATATGGAAAAAATAATTGAATATGCTGGTTGGTTTGGATGTAATTTAGGTGTTTTATATTTTTTAATTAGGTTTTTCTATTTTAGTAGGAGAAAATCATTTGAATCAGAAATTAAAAATATTATATCTTTTAAATATTTTTTACTTATTAAAAAAACTGATCTAAATGAAAAAAAGGAAAATAAAGTAAGAATTATATTGAATATAATGTTAAAAGCATTTTATTTACTTTTCATTGGAGTATTGATATTAGTCTTTATTTATACTCTTTCAAAAACATCATAAAAGGTTATCTGTCAACTTGTGCTTGTTTCCGTCTATAGTTGGACAAGTGTATTGATTGCCTCGTAATATGTCATTAATAATAACAATAATAAAATGAGTTTAATTTAACATTAGATAAAAACAAAAAAATTAAAAACAATACTTATAACATTATTTATTATGCTATGCCATTGCACCAATGCACAAGTTAGTTACACATACGATGCCAATGGTAACAGGATTACACGCAATACAGTTTCTCTGATGTCGCAACTACCTAATATCATAAACGGGGATACAATAATTGAGATCAACAAAAAGGAGGATTATCTGACATTAGAATCCAAGTATAACGAGGAGTTGGGTGGGCAAATAATAACAATCTACCCCAACCCAACAGGTGGTGCTTTTGCAGTAGGAATTACAAATATGCCGGATGGTATAAAACGAAAAATGGTTTTATACACAATGTCAGGGAAAGAGTTATTTCGTAAAGAAGATTTTGATGAACTAACCGAGATTGATGTTTCATCGCAACAAAACGGCACTTACATTCTTAAAATTATAATTGGGGATAAACAAAGTACTTGGAAGATTGTGAAGCAGTAGTGTTAATTTGAAGATTGAATAATTTGAAAACTGAAAGGGTATTCATTGATAAAAACGTGGAAACTATGCACGAACATTTGAATGCTTTTAAGCTTATAAATATGAATGGAAGGATGTATGACCCCGTTGTAGCTCGCTTCCTTTC
>JAUVUS010000373.1 GCA_030600865.1 Bacteroidales bacterium
ATTATTTCGTATTTCATAGATTAATTATTACAAATTTGACAGGTTTATAACTTGCGCCCAATTTATAACAGCGGGTCAAGCTTTATTGGGGTTGTATTGCAAATTTCAAATTAATTACTATCTTTAATTTTCATTAACGGGTGATAATGAAACAGGGCGAAATCCCGCACGATTTCATACCCGAGGACCGTTGTAAGTAAAAGGGTGTGAAAAAAACATTGCGAATTAGTTTCCTTTTTGGGAAACTTTTTGTATTTTTGTAGAGTAAAATATAATGAATGTGAAAAAGTATTTTGATAATGAAAGCAAATAAAGAAATGAATGAAGAATTAAAGCAATATTCATTAGACGAGATAACTGGTGAAATTGTTGGAAAAGCAGGAACAGAAGAAAGAGAGCAATTTGAATTCGAATTAAAACTTGATTTGCTTGGTGATATTGTTAAGCAGACAAGAATAGAAAGGCATTTAACACAGGAACAATTAGGAAAATTAATTGGTGTTAAGAAAGCTCAAATTTCTAAGATTGAGAATAATATTAAAGACGTAAGATTCTCAACTATAATGAAAGTGTTTAATGCGTTGAAAGCGAAAATAAAGTTGTCAATTGAGTTAGACAATACAGAACTGAATATTGCTTAGCTCAGCTAGCGCCGTTCGGCGTAGTTTGCAACTACGTCGTTTTATTCAAGTATAACAGACATTTCTACCTGTTTGCCGTTTAGAGCAAATAAAAAACCTTTAGCCATAACAAATTCCGTTTTTTCAGCTAATGAAAATACTTGCTTTTTTGAAAATTAAAATGATTTTGATGTTTAGTTCAGTTTAACATACTTATCACCTGCTAAACGCTTTTTTAAAATCTTTTTCAGCTCTCTTTTTGTAGGCTTTAAATAATACTTTGACGATTCTTCAGTACTATCCTGCACTATTTCTACCATGGTAATATTCCTGATATTTTCCATATCATCATTGGAAAGAATATTGTCAAATTCCAGCGTATCTTTTACCAAATTTAATATTTTTACTTTCCAGTAATCGTTGGTGTCTTTATAATTTAAAAAATAATATCCTTTATACTCCCGGAGAATTTGCTGGTCTGAAATTTTGAATAATTCTTCGTCCCTTCGGGAAAATACTTTAACCGAATCACCAAACGAATTAACTGTAATATCCCAGTTATCTGCAAAAGTAAACGATGTGTCTTCCGAAATTGAATCCTCGGTTTCTTCGCGGAACTCAACTTTGGTCATCAATAAATTTTCCCGATATTCTCTGATTATTTTATCCGACTCAATTCGTATAGTAGATGTATCATAAACCGAAGAATATTTACCTGTTAATTCATCAGGAAATTCTGACAGATTTTCTCTCCCTTCAGGTTGTGGCACTTTAAACCAAATATATGGCCCACAGCTAATAAATAAGGCCAGAACTAGCAATATAATCAGATTACGTCTCATAACATCATGATATTGATTATACCGATTGCATTTCTAATTATCGTATTTGCTCGTCCTGTCAGACTCCAAATACTCCTTTGAAACTGCATCGGCATTAACCATTCTAATCTTCAAAATACCATTTGAAGAAGAATTGGTATAATTAGCCAATTTACAAATAAAACGTTAGAAAGTAAATTTTATGATACAATAAAAAAAGGGTGTCATCCCGTGACACCCTTATATTTTATCAAAGACTTATTATTTTTTAGGAATATTCTTAAGAGTTTCAACTAAAAATTCGTAGAACAATCCTACAGTTTTAATATTCACTTTCTCGTCAGGAGAGTGTGGATAACGAATTGTTGGTCCAAATGAAATTGCATCCAATTTTGGATAATTTTTCATTATAATTCCACATTCTAAACCTGCGTGTATGCCTTTAATTTCAGGAACTTTACCCCATTTATTATTGTAAACATCCTGCATGGTTTTTAAGATTGGGGAATTGATATTTGGTTTCCATCCCGGATAATCACCTTCATGTACAACCTCAGCACCTGCTAGTTCTAGTACGCAACGAATCATATTAGCCAAATCTTCCTTAGCACTCTCAACTGAGCTACGCTGTAACGAAGCAAGTTCAATAAATCCATCCTCCTTTTTAACAATAGCCAGGTTAGTAGATGTCTCAATCAAACCTTCCATTGCATCACTCATACGAATAACTCCATTTGGAATTCCGTAAATAGCTTTAATCAAATTATTCTGTGTTTTTTCATCAATAACTTTCGCGGGCATATCAGTTTCTGTATAGGTAATTTCTAAACCAGGCTCTGTAACTGAAAGCTCACTTTTAATTTGAAGAACAAGTTCATCGATAAAAGTTTTAAATTCACCAACCTGAGCTTTCGGAACAGTTACTATTACGAAACCTTCACGTGGAATTGCATTACGTAAACTTCCCGACTGAATATCAGCCAAGCGAATATCCAATGACTTATTTATTGTGTATAAAATTCTATTTAAAAGCTTGTTAGAATTCCCACGTCCTAACGGGATATCCAAACCTGAGTGTCCTCCTTTTAATCCTTTAACATCGATTCTGAACGCTGCAGAATCAACCGGAGCTTCTTCTGCTCTATAATAAAATTTCGCATTAGTATCAATACCTCCGGCACAGCCAATATATAATTCACCTTCGTCTTCTGAGTCAGTATTAATTAAAATGTCAGCATTTAAAAATCCTGCTTTTAAATTTTCAGCTCCGGTCATTCCGGTTTCTTCGTCAATAGTTAATAAAACCTCAAGAGGGCCATGAACTATATCTGTAGCTTTAAGAACAGCTAATGAAGCTGCAACTCCAATACCATTATCAGCACCTAAAGTTGTATCTTTTGCTGTAACCCATTCGCCATCAACATAAGCCTGAATAGGATCTTTTTCGAAATCATGATCGATATTGCTGTTTTTTTGAGGAACCATATCTAAGTGCCCTTGTAGAACAACAGTTTTTCGATCTTCCATTCCCGGTGTTGCCGGCTTTTTAATAATAACATTTTGTATTTCATCAACAATTGTTTCTAACCCAAGATCTTCACCAAATTTCTTAGCAAATTCAACTGCTTTTTGTTCTTTTTTTGATGGGCGTGGTATGTCGCATAATTGTTGAAATATTTCCCAAACAGCTTTGGGTTCTAAATTCCGAATTTCACTCATTATAATTCCTCCGTTTATTTATTTAAATTATTATTTATACATAGACTAATTATTTCAAGAAATGTTTAATTTTTTTTCAAAAATTAGCAAGCTCAAATTTAGAAAAAAAATACCGGCTAACTAAAGATCCCAAAATTTTAATTCTTTTTTTAACCTGAATAATTAATGAGTTTTTCGTTATGAGAAGCCAAAATACAATAAATAAAGGGAAGCGCAGATTTTCGACTCGCAGGAATAGCCGTAGCTATTTTGAGAATCGGAAATTGAGCATTGCCTTTAGTTGCAGTAGTTTGGTTTCGGAATAGATAAATTCATGAATTAATCAGGTTAACAATTC
>JAUVUS010000339.1 GCA_030600865.1 Bacteroidales bacterium
CGGTTCCTGAATATGCTCGTGAATATATTGAAAATCTTAAAAGGCCATATATTTATGATGATGTTGAACACATTGCAGATAAACAAATTGAGTTGGAAAATGAATATTATCAAAAAGCAGATAAGATTCTGTTTTATGATACATATTTGATAATTACTAAAATATGGTTTAAATTGGTTTTCAACAAAGTTCCTGATTGGGTTGATAAAAAAATTAAAAATAGTAATATCGATTTATTTTTATTGTGTAATAATGATATACCATGGATTCCTGATCCTGTTAGAGAAAATGGTGGTGCGATGAGAGAACAATTATTTGAAATATATAAAGAAGAATTGAATAAGTATGGATTTAATTATAAAATAGTGAAGGGAAAAGGCGATGATCGCTTCAATAATGCCCTTAAGTATATAAACGAGTTTTTAGATCAAAAATAAAATATAATTAAAAGTGATAAGTAAGAATAATAGTTTTCATATGGTTGCCAAAACCTTTCGTGGTTTAGAAGATGTTCTTTTTAATGAGTTGAAACAATTAGGTGCGTCTGATTTGAAAAAAGGAAACCGAATGGTCGAATTTACTGGCGATAAGGATTTAATGTACAGGGCAAATTTTCATTTAAGAACAGCACTAAGAGTATTGAAACCTATTGCAGAATTTAAGGTGACGGATGATAAGGAACTGTATAATAAAATTCAAACAATAGATTGGAGTATATATTTTGATTTAAAAAATACTTTTGCTGTAGATAGCGTTGTTTACTCTGAACATTTTTCTCATTCAAAATATGTAGCATTAAGAGTAAAAGATGCAATTGTTGATCAGTTTCGTGAAAAATTCCAAAAACGACCTTATGTAGATGTTGAGGATCCTGATGTTAGAATTAATATTCACATTTCTAACGATTTATGTACTGTTTCCCTGGATAGCTCCGGTGATTCATTGCATAAAAGAGGATATAGACTAAAAACTAATAAAGCACCACTGAATGAAGTGCTTGCTGCTGGTATGATCCTTATTTCAGGATGGAATAAGACAGATGTTTTTGTTGATCCAATGTGTGGCTCAGGTACATTAGTTATAGAAGCTGCAATGATTGCAAATAATATTCCTCCTGGTATCTATAGAAAAAAGTTTGGTTTTGAAACATGGAATGATTTTGATAATAATTTATTGGAAAACATTTACGAAGAAGATAGCCCTGAAGTTGAGTCAGATATTAAGATTGTTGGTTCTGATATCTCAGAAATAGCGATAAGAATAGCCAAAGAGAATATTTCAAATGCAGGGCTTAAAAGAAAAATTGATCTTCATATAAATCCTATTGAAAATTATATTCCTCCTAAAACAGAAAAAGGAATTATTATTACCAATCCACCATACGGAGAGCGAATTAAAATAAATGAAATTAATAGCTTTTATAAGGGTTTAGGCGATAAATTTAAAGATAGGTATAAAGGATATGAAGTATGGTTGTTAAGTAGTAATTTTGGAGCAATAAAGCATATTGGTTTACATCCATCTAAAAAACTAACACTATTTAATGGTCCATTAGAATGTAAATTTCTGAATTATTCTATTTACGAAGGAAGTAAAAAGAGTAAATATAATTAGGACGTACTTACGTTAATATAAGAAAAAGCATCATTCATTAAGTTTTTTGATACGATTAAAAAAAAAATTTTGATTCAAGTGTTTACTTGTTTATTTTTAGTAAGAAAATAAAAGTGCAAATTATTAATTTATCTATTCAAGTTGGCAATTTATAGTTGGTTGAATTATTAAATTGAACCAATTTTTAATATATTTGTTTTAAGTTGAAAAAAGTTTTAAATTTATACAACTTGATAAGATAATAAACTATAAAGCCTTTATGAGCTTTAATATTGACGAGCGTTATTCAAAAATGAATCAGGGGGAAGTACTTCTTGCTTATAAAGGAAGTATAACTGCTGAACTTATAACTAATGTGCTTGGAGTTGTGGAATCAAAACTCGATCATGTTATTGATAAATCTATTACAAAAAAGAAAATCTATAACATACTTGTTGAGAGCTTACAAAATCTATATCACCATGTTGATGATTTACCTTATATGGTAAATGAAAGTATGGATATTCATTTTGGAATTTTTGTTATATCTAAAATGGATAAATCATATGTTATTAGAACTGGAAATTTTATTAGAAACGATAAGATTAAAAAGCTGACAGAACGTTTAGATAAGATAAAATCTTTAACCAGGGATGAATTAAAAGAATTATATAAATTTGTATTAAATAATCAGAAGTTTTCGGATAAAGGTGGCGGAGGTCTTGGTTTAATAGATATTGCAAGAAGAACCGGAGGCGGAGTTGATTATGAATTTGATAATTATGACAATGATTATTCTTTTTTTAGTTTCAATATTACCATTGATAATTAATATTAAAAACCTTAAATAAAACAACAATATGGAATCAATTGCATTAGAAGGAACACCTAAAACTCCAACCGTAAATATGGATGGTGCAACAGGAATAGTTGAAATAAAGGGTAGATCAATACCTGAAAATTCAATAGAATTTTACCGTCCGTTGGTAGAATGGTTAGAGGAATATTCTAAAGAACCTCAACAAATAACCACTGTCAATATTCAGTTAGAATATTTTAATACCAGTTCGTCAAAATGTATTTTGGATGTTTTTAAGAAATTAGAAGCTATTAAAAAAGCTCGTAATGAAGTTATTATAAACTGGTATTATGAAGAGGATGATGAAGATATGCTTGAAGCAGGTGAAGATTATGAATCAATTATTCGCATTCCTTTTAAAATGATTGAAGTAGTTGATTAACAGTAATCCATGCATTTGATTAGAATATTCAAGCCATAGATTAATCTTTAGCTTTTATTACATAAAATTATACCCATCAGTTATTGATGGGTATTTTATTTTAGTTAGGTTTGAATTTTAGTTGTTCGAAGTAGTCAAGAGTTTTTCTTAACAACCTGTATCTTAGAATAAAATAAAGCATAATTGTCATTGCCCATATAATAATAATATTAACCCAAAAAGTATCGTAATACTTGCCCAGAAATTGTTTGCGCGGTGCATAAAAATGTGCTTTTACCAATTTATTTTGAGGATCGAGAAAAACTGGATCTATTTTCTGAAAAAGTTCACCTTTAAATTCAATAATTCTATTAATTTCATTTGAATTCCTTAATAACTCAGAGAGACTCTCATTATAATATTGTCGTTTTAAATTCATAAAATTTTCACGATCTTCTGGTGTTTTTTGAAGATCCGAAATTAACACATCTTTAAGTCCGTTGGCTTTATTGTAAAGTTTAATGTAATATTTATTTAAAATATCAAAATAATTTTTCAATGCTTGTATGGTCTCTATATCTATTTTATCATGATAAAGCTTATTGTAATACTTAAATTTAACAATTCGACCAGATTCTGAATTCAGTTCTTTTTTTATTTCAGTTCTTAAAAGTTTAAGATTCTGGTTAAGTTCATCTGATTTCTCTTTATTTTCAAAATTCCGTTCAATAAATGCGATTTTATTTTTTAATGTTCTGATCCAATAGTTTTTCTTGAAATCTGAAATACTCATTGCCTTATCATATTTGTATAACTGCTTTTCATAGTTATTTTCCTTATACTGATATACAGCCAATGCCTCATAAGCCCAACGGGCAGTTATTACTTCACCATAAAACGGGATATCTCTCGGATTAGAAATACTTGGATTTAGTTTTTCAAATTTTACAAGAATACCACTAAGAATCAATTGAGGAATTACTAAGAATGGAATTAGAATATATATCGTAATAACCGTTTTAAAGCTATCGGAGATTATCAAACCCATAATATTTGCTGCAC
>JAUVUS010000419.1 GCA_030600865.1 Bacteroidales bacterium
CCGGACTTGAAACCTGAAATTTGAAATTTGCAATCGATTTACGGTTCATACCTTGACTCTGAAAGAATATTTTGGTAATCATCGTTAAGCATTAAATCTTTTAAAGTAAGATCCGAATTTCTTTCCATATATGCATCAACAATTTTCCAGCCTAACCAAATCGAAGCTCTCCCCGGTGACTCTTTAGGATAACCTGAAGTAAAAGGAGCAGGATTAATATGCTTATTAATTGTCATATAATCAGTTGAAAACAACAGCTTTTTCTCGATAAGATAATTCCACATTTGTTTTTCGTTCTTAATACACCATAGCATTTGATCCGAAGTAAAACCCATTTTTAATGAATCTGAATAATTTGGGAACATTGCATCTAAAAAATACTGTATTTTACCATGATAAACTATATTATTTACAAGGTTGTCAATCGAATCATTATAAACAAACTCTGTCAGTGCCCAAGCTCTTAATGCATCTGTAGGAATATTTTCCGGATTCATATTCTTCTTCAAATAATTTGTAATACTTAGTCGGTCATAAAATTCGCAATCCTTACCTAAATATTTATCTGTACCTATACCTAAAATACTATCTGCCACAACAACAGATTGATTAAATCCTCCAATAAAAGTATAAATAGCAGGAATCTTTTTTTCGGGGAAAAAATATTTATATCTCTTAAAAGCATTATTAATATCATTTTCAGTATTTTCAATATCAGGAAAAACTTCCATTACCTTTTCATAAACTTTATTCATAGTATAATCGGTAATAAATCCTGTTATGTAATCTGGATACTCCTTATTATAAGGATTTCCCAAATTAATAACTCTTGTGCTGTACAATTCAAAGAACTCACCATATTTATCAATAATGTCTGAAATTTCTTCATCTATATTTCCAGGATCTATCTCAAAGATGTCTTTATCCAGTCGATTTATTTTAATATTCAGCTCTACACTATTTATATCAACATCAAACTTATCTTTTTTATTACATGATGTTAAAACTGAAATAACAATAATGAAAAGTACAAATCCTTTTTTAATCATTTTTTCAAAAATTTTCTATTAAATAATTCTATTTACTTAAATTAAAGGTCTGATTTTTGAATACAATCAACAAAAATCACTTAAATTGATACGATTTTTATATATTTTTGTATTAACTAAAAACAAAGTCTAAAAGTATGAAAAAGTATTTATTTATTTCAATATTAGCCCTTATCAGTATAAAAGCATTTTCGCAAAATACACGTTTCACTGTTTTTGTTGATCCCCAATTTTCGTGGATGTCATCAGATATAAAAACTGTTGAAAGTGATGGATCTAAGTTTGGAGTTAACATCGGACTCAATCTTGACAAGTTTTTTGCACCGAATTATGCTCTTATGACAGGTATTTCTATTGATAATACGGGAGGCAATTTAATTTTTAGAGATTCTACAACTCTTAAAACCAACGGCGGTGATGAAGAACTCCCCGAAGGTAGCACAGTTCACTACAAACTACAATACATAAATATTCCACTAGGTTTAAAATTAAAAACCAATGAAATTGGCTATTTGACCTTTTTTACTCATTTAGGAATTAATGGAGGAATCAATATTAAAGCTACCGGAGAGGTTGATGATTTTGAACTGGAGAATGAAAATATTAGTGACGAAATTAAACTTTTTAATTTGGGATATTATATTGGTGCAGGTGTGGAATATTCAATTGGAGGAAATAGTGCAATAATTTTAGGCCTTACTTATACAAATGGATTTATTGATATAACAGATGACTCTGATAAAGTAACATTAGGTAATTTCGCTATTCGTATTGGAATATTATTCTAAATTACTCATATTTAAAATTGGACTTGTATGAAAATTGCTCTGGCTCAACTAAATTATCATATAGGTAATTTTGAAAAAAACACTTCGAAAATCCTGGAGCAGATTGAAAAAGCAAAAAATGATCATGTTGATTTGATTGTCTTTTCGGAATTAACTGTATGCGGTTATCCTCCTCAGGATTTACTGGAAAAGAAATCATTTATTGAGCAATGTGAGATTGCCGTAGAAGAAATTGCACCACACTGTACTGATATAGCAGTAATTATTGGATCACCAACATTAAATTATCATCAAAAAGGAAAAAGATTATACAATTCAGCCATTTTTATTGCAGATGGTGAAGTAAAATTTACCCAAAATAAAACTTTGTTACCAACTTACGATATATTTGATGAATACAGGTATTTTGAGTCTAATGATAAATTTAACGTTGTAGAATACAAAGGCAAAAAAATAGCAATAACTATTTGCGAAGATTTATGGGATCTTCAACCAATCGAGAACACTTTTGCAAAAAATCAGTTGTATAATGTCACTCCAATGGATAAGCTTATTGAATATAAGCCCGATTTTATTATTAATATCGCAGCATCTCCATTTTCTTATACAAAAATCTGGGGTCGAAAAAATGTTTTCATTCGCAATGCCAAGAAATACAATCTCCCTTTATTTAGTGTTAACCAGGTTGGTGCTCAAACAGAATTAATTTTTGATGGTGGCTCTCTTGTAGTTAATCCTGATGGAACAATTGCAGATGAGATGAAGTTGTTTACAGAAGATTATAAAATATATAATCTAGACGAAATAAATAAGTGTACTATTAAGAAGACAATTGATGAAGATCCTGATGTTATTGCAAAAATTCATGATGCTTTGGTTTTAGGTATTCGCGACTATTTTAAGAAAATGAATTTTACAAATGCAACTCTTGGATTATCAGGGGGAATTGATTCTGCAGTATCGCTTGTTATTGCAGTACGTGCATTAGGAGCTGAAAATATCAGAGTACTTCTTTTACCATCTAAATATTCATCAGAACACTCCATTACAGATGCTGAGATTTTAGCAAAAAATCTTGGCGTAAAATACGATATTGTTAACATTCAGAATGTAGTTGACAGTTTTGACGAATCG
>JAUVUS010000041.1 GCA_030600865.1 Bacteroidales bacterium
GCTGCAATTGCTATGGGTACCGATTACGATTGTTGGAAAACAGATGAAAGAGCTGTTACTTGGGAAGCTGTTTTAAAGATTTTTAACCAAAATGTGCATAACGTAATTGACTTGATTTTAACAACCCTAAAAAAAATTTAATACGTTTTTTTGATTTTTATGAAAAAGTATTGTGTAATTAATAACATTTCGTTAATATTGCACTCCGAATTTGTCTTATGACAAATTGGGCCCATAGCTCAGCTGGTTAGAGCACCTGACTCATAATCAGGGGGTCCCTGGTTCGAGCCCAGGTGGGCCCACTAAATGGAAAAAGACTTCTAGGAAACTAGAAGTCTTTTTTATTGGATTTCGTAAAGGAATCGTGTTGGGATTGTGAATATGAATGGTATTTAATCTAAATTCAATAAATTTCTCAAGTAGTTCCAAATAAAAACTTTATTCTAAACATCGATAATTATTGTCACTTTTTAACAAATTTACTATTAATTTGCTCTAAATAACGACGCTTGGCTTTTTCTGGATCAGCTCCCATTGCAATAAAGATTACTGTTTTGTGATCAATCGCAACTCTTTGCAAATTATTCAAATTGGGTGACAGGAAATTATTCGGCTTTTTTTCACGCATATGATTTATCCTTTCAATTAATTTAAATTAACTATCACCATTTCTATTACTAAAGGCTATTGAGAAAATTTAGTCTAACTATCTATTGATTATAAGTTAATTATTATTTCCTCTTAATTTAGGAATCTTATTGCTATAGAAATAACATTTAATTCTTAGAAAAATTTAGAATTGCGAAGTTAGTCTAAAATACTGACAATCACTAATTTTAATATTTAACCTTAACTAAACTTCTATAAGAGATTTTCATCTTGGAATACCGCGTGACATAAAAGACTTCTAGGAAACTAGGAGTCTTTTTTACGAAATAAATATTCTGTAATTGTAAATTATCCTTCTAAAATTCTTATTAAATCATTATTTAAATAGAATACTTCTTTACCATCTTGTTTTGGGCTTAGTATTCCTAAATCTGTCAGTTCTTGCATATACTTTGTAAGGGTTGTTCGACTTGTGCGTTCCAAGGTATCTCCTAAAAGCTTAGGTTTAATGTATGGTTGCATAAACAGAGTTTCGTTTACTTCTTTATTATACCATTTTAGATTCTTTTTTCCATAATCTAATGTTGCATTCATTTGTAAAACAATTTCATCAATTAAGCGATTTGTATATGATGCAGTGTATTGTATAGCTTTCATCATATATAATAACCAGGATTTCCAATCGCCACGTTGAGTAACTGTATTTAATTTAAAATAGTAATCATCTTTATTTTCGATAATATATTTACTTAGATATAAAACAGGTTGAGATAGTAAGCCTTGATTTACCAGGTAAAGTAAGTTAATGATACGCCCGGTACGACCATTACCATCTGAAAATGGGTGGATAACTTCGAACTGATAATGTGCAATTGCCATTTTTATTAGCGGATCATTATTGCAAACTTTATTATTCGAAAGGTATTCTGTAAAATTTGCAATTAGTTTTTCAAGAATTTCTTTACCTCTGGGAGGAGTATAAACAATTTCTCCTGATCGAAATTCGCTATCACCTCTGCGAATTACAACCTGAGATTGTGATGGGCGTAAACCTTGAGGAGTATTTTTTACCTTCTGGTATACCTGTAAAATTGTATCAAGTGTTATGTTTTTCTTTTTTTGAATATCATTATATCCTGCCCATAGCGCTTCTCTGTATCTAAGAACTTCTTTTGTATTTGAGGAAGCATTTTCTTCCTTTATTGAATCTGATACAGCCTTATATAGCTCATCATCGGTTGTAAATATATTCTCTATTTCCGATGAACTTTTGGCTTCTTGTAATATCAGTGTATTTATAAGCATTGCTGGGTTTGGAAGTCGATATAAATTCTTGTTTAATTCAGCAAGATTTCTGCTTGCATAACCCCATTGCAATAAAATATCTTTATCAATTATTTCTTCCTGTGGAGGTAATAAAGGTAGCTGATTATATGGTTTTGTTCTATCAAACATTTTTGTCACGTTCATTTTTTAATTGTTTTATGAACACAACGCGAATATATGTCCAATTATTTAAAAAAACAAACCTTGTGTTCATTTTTCACCACTTTATTGAACATAGCATTGTTTTATGTTCAATTTTATTTTTAATTTTCCTAACCGGGCGAGAAGTTTATCCCGATGAGTACAGCGATATCGGGAAGCCCAGGTGAGCCCACAGGCTTTTAGAAAAGGAGTTGGATTAATATGATCTGACTCCTTTTTTTATTTGGTCGTAGGGGAATCTCACTTATAATTCTTTTGTACAATTTTGTCTTCTCTCTTGTTTAAATCTTGCAATGTTCAAATGAAAATTGTCTCTTAGATAAATTAAAAATTGAATCATCTGAGTATATGATTCATTCGTATATTCATCGTTATTTAATTCATTTCCTTCTGCTAAGAATAAATGAATATTATCTCTTATTTTTTGGAACTTATGTATAAGATTACGTCCAACTTCAGTCAGCCTAATAAGTTCCTGATCACATAACTTTCTAATTATCTTTGCAAAACTAAATCCCTTACTATATGGTTTTGGTAAATAGTAAGGACATGTCAAATTATGTTTACAAGGTTGATTTTCTGCATCAAACATGCAATATTTATGTAGTTCTTCTACAGCACCATAAAGAATACTTTCAATAATAGAAAATATATTTACCATCCCAAGTTTTAGAAATATCTTTCCTGTAGCTAAACCAATTCTCATCCTTTTATTGAAATAATTAAATAAATCCACACTTTGTAAAGAATAACTAATATTTCTTCTTAATGTATCTGAATTTATAAAACTATTTAACTGAAATGCTTGAGTAAAAAATAATCTATGCCTTATACTTTTTCTAGGGAAAAAAATCTTATCTCTATCATCAAGTAATGGAGCATTTCTGATATTATCAACTCCACACTCGATAAGAAAGTCTTCAGTATCTTGAAGCATAGTTTCTATTTCTTTTAATTTTGCTTTATACTGAAGCCTTTGCTGTTGGTTCATAATAAAAAGTTATTATCTTTTCCAAATATTTCTTTTATACCATCAATTAATCCATAATAAAGAATAGAATTATCAACTCTTGCTTCAGGATGTGAATAACTTATTAAAAATCTTTGAGGTTCAAATTCCTTATATTTAATTCCTCGTGTTGTTAAATCCCACTTTTCAAAAGACTCTTTTATTACATGTTTTCTAACAATACTACCTACAAGATTACCACAACAAATAAAAAGATTGCAATCTTTATATAATTCAAACTGATCTTTAAGATAACCTCTGTCTTCTTCACCAAATTTATTTATAATATTTGTCTTTGAAGTGTGAGTGCCTGGTACTTTCTTAATGTTAAACGCACATATTTTTTGGAGCATTTCTTTTCTAAATTCTTTTTCTTTTAATTTAGATATTAATCTTGTCCAATTAAATCCTTCTTCTTTATTTATAATACCAAATGTCCATAGCGCAATATTGTTCCAAGTTTGAGATCGTCCCCCTTTTCTTAAATATACTCTTAAGTCCCCTTCTTTATTATTTTTATCATTAACTTCTTTAAGAATGTAAACAACCTTTGATTCAAATTTTTCGGGATTTACAACCCCATCAGATATAAAAGGATTTCTTTTCCCTTTCCATCTTTCAAATAAGTCGTTTTCTTTTTTAGATATGCTCATAAGGATTTATTATCTATCAATATTTCATCTTTATCTTCGGGAATCCAAATTGCTACAAGTTGAATAGAAAAGCCTATTATAATGAATCCTAAACCGCGTCTTGACATTTTTTCAAATCTTTCTTTTCTTTTCTCAATTATTAAATCGTGTTCTCTAGCAGTTATACCGTTAATAACCGTTTCGTCTTCAACCTGAATACCAATCCCTAATTCAAATTTGGGTTGCGGTGGCCCCCAGGAAAATAATAAAATAACACCGATTATCCCAATCATCAATCCTATTGTATTTAGTTTCTTGGATTTGTTTTTGATACTTCTTGTTTTCATTAAATTAAAGTTTCAAAATGAGTCATTTTTAGAACGTTTACCTATAACTTATTATATGGTATTTATCTTTAAAAAACATCATCTAATGAATCCGCATTTAGAATTCTTTCCTTAGATGCATATCTTGAGCTTTGTGGAGTTTTCCCTTTTAAACTGCCCAATTCAACCTTTTTTATTTTCTCTGCTTTTTCTGTAAAGTAAACTATGTATTTATTAGTATCCTTATATTGTTTAATATCCTTAACATTTGCAATATGTGTTATTGCAGATATTGGAGCTACTTGATAGGCCACGATGTATTTAATTTTAGGGATCATTGAAGAATTTAATCTAATAGAATACCAACAATCTTCACCTAAAAATACTTCCTTAAATCCATCTTCCCTTGCAGGAACAACTATTGTATCAATTTCGGAAATCTCAATCTTTTCAGTATCATCAATTACATCAGCTAAGAATGGTTCAAAATCATATAAAACCTTTCCTGATTTATTCCTATAACGTTTTAAAGTAGCTGTTTCTACCGGGAATTTAAAACGACTTATTAATACTGTTTCTAACTCTTCACTTAAGTCATCAATTATTAAAAGTGCATTAAAAGAATCGGGTTTATGAATTATTGATTCCAATAAATAATCTACATTCTCATATCCATTTTCTTTTGCAAATAACTCACACTTACTCCATTCCTTTTTTCGCTTTTGTAGAGATTCTTTAATAATATTTTTCACCTTAACTTTTGAAGATTCAAACGATAATGAGAATTCCAAAATTTGAACTGCAATATGTTTTAAATGCTGATGACTAGCTAAATCATTTTCTACAACAAATATCTTGGGGTCTTTATTATTTGTTAGATCAATTAAATAACCATCTGGCAGATTTTTTGTATTCCCCTTTTTGCCAATTTTTCTTTTATCATCAAGATAAATTCTGTTTTTCCCAAATAGAGCTTCTTTAACTTCATTAACAGCTTCCTCTAATTCAGATTCTAATTCATAGGGAAATTCCTTATATGATTCAATTTTATTCCAAAGCATATTACTTCAATGTTTTAATAACTAATTTTCATATAAAGTTATTGATTAATAAAGCCAAAAACAACTAAGTACTAATGCGACGCTCATTCCTGGCATAAATAAGACATCAATGATTAACTCGCTTATATAAAGCTGAATATATTCTCAATATGATTTGAAGTGACAAATGAGTGACAAAAATTTAACCTTTATTTTTTGTCCTATACGGAAACTATACAAAAATGTCAATGTTGTTGTTTTAATATTTGTCTGGTTTGTTTGCTCATTTATTTTTGTAAAAAATAGTATTATAATTATCTTCTATTTCAACTACTTCTTTATTGGTAAGTGCTCCAAATTCTTTGTTGCGAGCTCGTTTTGATAATCTCCCTTCATCCTGTTCTAAAAACCTTACGATTAGTGCCACTAATTTATCAGGCATATCAAATTTATCTTCCAAATACCTTTTAAACTGATCATAATAAGTAAGATAGTTTATTTCATTAGGTATTATATGTTCAATTGTATCAAGGACACAATCGTATAAAAACTCAGCTTGTTTCGTAGCATCAAAATAACGGTAATAATCAATGGTTTTGTTGAGTACTTCAATATTATGATCTTTTAATTCTTTCCATTCTATATAATCCAACAATGGACGAGAGTATGATTCCAATACTTTTCGATAATCATCAATGTGGTTCAGTATAGAAGCTGATACAGGAAATATAATTCCTTGTTGAGAAAACTTCTTTTTTGCTAGAAAATGGTGTATCAGATAGCGATGAATACGTCCGTTGCCATCTTCAAAAGGATGCATAAAAACAAAGCCAAAAGCAATTATTGCAGCAGTTAAAACAGCATCTGTTTCTGATTCCAATAATTGATTCGAAGTAGCAATTAAACCATTAATAAGTTGATCCAAATCCTTCCAGCGTGCTGAAATATGGTCTGGTATTGGTTCTCCTGTGGTGCGATCATGTTCACCTACAAAACCACCTTTTTGGCGAAATCCCATATCCACAAAGCGACTACTTGCTATTACCACTTGTTGCAAGCGAAGAAGTTCTTCTTTATTTAAATCATTCAAACCTGCTTGACCTATTGCTTGCCCCCAACGTGCAGCCCGTTGGCTTTTAGGGCTTTCGCCTTCAATACTAAAAGATGCTTTAGAATCTTTTAGCAATAAAAAGGCTGAAGCACGTTGCAAGATATCTTTATTTATGCTTTTCAGATAGCTGTTTTTTTGCTGTGCCAAGTCTGCTGCAATATATTCTTCCAATTTTGGAGTCTTTCGTATTAAAGGGCAAAAATCCGGTGTCCCTGATAAATTGTTGATGATTAAATGACGAGATGATTTTATGCCTTTAATGGTATATTGAAGTTTATCATCTAATAAAGGCACATAACTTTTTTTCAACAAATCTTCTTTTTCTGGTAACGGGATTCCTGTTATCCATTCTAATAAAAACCAAATTTTGCGGGAATATTGTCCTGTTGGTTCAATATTAACTAATTCGGTTAATTGGTTTATGGTATAATACTTTGTTAAGAATTTGAAAAACAACAGGTTTATACCTTCATATTTAAGTGCAAATACAAGATGCCTGTATAGAGCGTTTATTTCTGATAGCTGTTCATTATCATCGGGTGAATAGCTTTTAGGGAATACTTGCCATTCATCGGTTTGGTATTTTTTATTTTGATTACACACCAATGCAATAGGTTTGGGCATTGGTAGTTGTAAACTTAAACCATGAATAATTGCAGCGTAACCAACAATAAAACCTTCTTCGGGGATATTTCTGCCATGAAAAACAGGCGCATTATGAGAAAAATGAGTGCTATTTGCCATATTTAATAAAATATAAGCGCAAGGTACAATAAAATTTAGTGCAAAGCAATAAAAACAAGCGCATTTGGCTTGGGTTTTTTAAAAACGAGCGCAAAACATGAAAAATAAACGCAAAAAGGCAATTTGTATAAGAAACGAACGCTTATCATTAATCAACTATTAACCAATCACTAAAATTACACAAATGTTTTTTGTAATAATATTTTTTTCCGTTGCTCCGTTTTTTCAATCTGCATTTAATAATAAAATAACCTTTCTAACCGGGCGAGAAGTTTATCCCGATGAGTGCAGCGATATCGGGAAGCCCAGGTGGGCCCACAGGCACAAAAAGACTTCTAGGAAACTAGGAGTCTTTTTTATTGGGTTTCGTAAAGGAATCGTGGGGGATTAATTTACTAAAATCCAATTATGTAAAATTAATTTCTTACAATTTAGGATAGTATATAAAATTTTTAGTTGATCCAAAATTATGAAATTTCTAGAATTTGTATCCTAAACTTAATGAAGGTTGACATTGTACACTAAAGTCTAATACATTAGCAATCAAATTAAATCCGCCTCTGATAAACAATCCCTGTTTTTTTTGATACCTATATATAATGGGAGCAATAAAAAAAGGAACATCCGACCACAGTTTTTTATAAGGATTATTGTACTCATACAAAAGAGTTGGTGCTATACCTAGTCCGAATTCCAAATAATGTACTTCATGTGAAGAGGTAATACTCGATATTGTAATTGGTAACGCTATAAATATTTCATCTGTTTCAAAATTTGGATATATACCTAATCTTAGTAATGCTCTTTTTTTCTTACCAAAAACACGTTCATAATTTATAGACACATAACCTTGCCAGTAACTATAGTTGAGTGGATAGACGACCTCAACATATACTCCATTTTTTTTGATATCAGCATAATCAAATGTTTGTGCATCTACTTTAATAGAAATACAAGTAATGATAGCTATTGTGCAAATAATGGTTTTCATGGTTTACGTAAAATTCGGACTAACATCAAAAATTTATCTTGATTATCAATTACGTACAACTTTATCAAATTTATTCATTTTCTATCAATTTATTAATAATACACGTCTTATTTATGGTATAAATGCGACATCTGGCTACAACTTATTATGATATACGCAGATACGTAAACCAGGAGTCTTTTTTATTTGTTTCGTAAAGGAATCGCTATCTAAATGTTAATGTGCTATGCCATGTAATATTTTTTCAATTATTCTTCAATGGGTCATTACCATATTTATTTGGACCAACCTGGCCTCTATTTCCACATAAGTCAGATAGAATGAAGTAAATGTTATAAATAGGTATTATAGATAACCAGTAATGATAACTAGGGCGACCTAAATCATGTAGCCTTTGAACAATAAGACTTGCTGTAAATATGATTGCAACAACTCTCACGATAAAAAGTAGTCCAAGATCATTCTCTGGCGAGGAAACTTGAGCTACAATCAGAACTATAACAAACATAAAATAAGACCAAGCAAATTCACTTCGACTAATTCGTCCTTTAAACAGGGGTTGTATTTTTGATGCCTTTGGAGTAACGGCTTTAATTTTAGTATCTTCTAATTTATTTCTCTGTTTATGTTGATTATTTTTCATCATCTTCTAAGTTTTTACTTATTTCATAATGACAATCAAATATGTAGTTGTTATAAAATTAAATACAGCAGACAAGTGCTAATTTAGTTTTCATATAAAGATAGTGGTTAATAAAATCATTGTCAACACTAAACAGCTTATAAAATAAGAAGGTATTTATATGATGCTTATTTCTAGTATGAATGCGACATTAGATTATAAAAACCTGAATATCTATTCTGTAAAATAATTCCCGGATTTGAAGTGACACATGAGTGACAAAAACCTAACTTAACATACAAAACTCCCTTCACGCATGGTACTTTATATAACAACATAAATTACTGATTTATCGATATTTTATACTGTTTTAGTCTTGTTTTTTGACTCTTTATAAGTCATAATAATTACAATTTATCTAGCTTTTTTTTATAAAAATAACTACTTTGCCGAGCTAATTATTTCAGGAAATTATTTGAACATAACAAAGTTTTGTAAACTTTCATATTAGAACTAGAAACATAAATAGCGGAGAATAGATAGATGGCATGGTATAGCGAAACTACAACTGCAAAAAAGAAATCAAAAAAGGATTTGTGGGTTAAGTGCAAAAAATGTCATTCACATATTTACAAAAGTGAATGGGAAGAAAACCTGAATGTTTGCCCAAATTGCAACTACCACGGTAGTATTACCTCGCACGAACGGATAAATCTTTTATTTGATAAAAACACTTTCGAAGAGTTATTCAACAATATTAGCCCGAAAGATTCACTTAAGTTTGTTGATTTAAAAGGCAGCTATGAGGATAAATATGAACTTGCCATTAAAAAAACAGGTATTTCAGAAGCTGTAGTAACAGGCCGGGGTAAAATTAATGGCATTCCAGTAATAGTTGCAGTTATGGATTTCAGATTTCTTGGTGGTAGCCTGGGAAGCGGTACAGGCGAAAAAATTCTTCAAGCTGCGAATTATGCCTACGATAATAATTTGCCTTATATTGTTTTTTCTGCATCGGGAGGCGCCAGAATGCAGGAGGGAATACTTTCACTTATGCAAATGGCTAAAACATGCGCCGGAGTTGCTCGGTTGAACAAAAAGAATATTCCTTATATTTCGGTTCTTATTAACCCAACTACAGGAGGTGTTTCGGCAAGTTATGCTATGGTAGGCGATTTAAATATTTCCGAACCTGGAGCTTTAATTGCATTTGCAGGCCGAAGGGTAATTGAACAAACTATCGGAGAAAAACTTCCTGATGATTTTCAAACTTCAGAATATCTTCTTGAGCATGGATTTATTGATTCCATTGTTAACAGAAAGGATATGAAAGATTATTTAAGTAATGTCCTTAGCTTTTATAACAGGTAATCAAATTTAAAATCTTTCTTCAATTAAGAACTAAATTATTAGAAGTAAATACTACAGCAGTTGAAACAGAAGAAAAAAATGACTGATAAGAAAAAATCCAAAAAACCAGCATTGTCGGCCTGGGAAATTGTAAGTATAAGCCGGCATCCTAAAAGGCCTATTCTACAAAATTACCTTTCGTTAATAGTAAAAAACTTTGTGGAGTTTCACGGCGACAGATATTATTCCGATGACAAAGCTATGATAGGTGGTTTTGCCGAAATCGGAGGTCAAAAAGTAATGCTTATTGGCCATAATAAAGGTAAAAAAATCAATGAAAACCTTGAAAGAAATTTTGGTATGGCTAAACCTGATGGTTATAGAAAAGCTCTCAGATTAATGAAGTTAGCTGAAAGATTTAATGTGCCAATTGTAACTATTATTGATACACCCGGAGCATTTCCCGGTCTTGAGGCTGAAGAAAGAGGTCAGGCAGAAGCTATAGCGAAAAATCTTACTGAAATGGCTTCAATTGAAGTACCGATAATTTCGGTTGTAATAGGTGAAGGAGGTAGTGGTGGTGCTCTTGGAATTGGTGTTGGCGATAAAATATTGATGCTGTCGAATGCCATATATTCGGTTATATCGCCTGA
>JAUVUS010000322.1 GCA_030600865.1 Bacteroidales bacterium
CCTCCATAAAATTCAACAACTACATTGTCTGGTTTATCTTCATGAAAAAATATAATTCCTCCTCCTCCTCCTCCTCCGGGTCCTGATTTACCATCATACTGAACTCTACCACCATCACCTCCATTTGTAAATACACTTAAACTCCCAATAGCAGAATCCACATCAAATATAACTGTTCCACCTGCACCACCACCAGCTCCTGAAGCATCTGCAATATAGCTTACAGAGTCACCATTTGCAATTATCTCAGACCCATTAGATTTAACAACTTTAGCCATTATAATAACTATACCTCCTCCATTACCCCCGGAAGATGCAAATAATCCATCAGTATAAGTACCTGAACCTCCACCACCACCCATAAAAATTGTTGAATCATTATTTAGCTGATAAAGGCCAAAACCATCACTTCCTCCAACTGTTTTCCAATAACCACCATGATCTGGATTTGTTTCATAAGCCGGCGTTGAACATAAGATAGTATCTTCTTCACCACCATATCCTCCATTACCATCATTTCCACCGCCACCACGCCCGGAAAATCGGGCATTACCACCACCACCACCATTCGCCCAACGACCTAATCCTTTTCTGTAAGTTGTATCAAATTTAGCAATGCCTTCTCCTTTAAAACCAGCACTTACTGTATCGGCAGATTCGTTAAAATAATATGATTCGTACAAAGCAGAATCCGAAGATGCACAATTACTCCCATAGCTTACTTCATCATATAAGAAAGAATCAGCTCCCCAAAAACCCGTTCCTGTAACATTAATGTCAGCATTTAAAAAAAGTGTATCGCTCACCATTAAGGCTAATACTCCTCCAATGCTACCATCCCATGCTTCGCATGTAAGTTCACTGTCAATACTGGCACTTTTGTATGAAGGAACCCTGATTAATTGTACTCGGTCATCTGTATCATAATCATTATTAAGACTTGCTTTAAAAAGAACTGTATCTCCCTTAATTTGTTTAACCAGAATTATTTCATATTTACCTGCTTCATTGATCCCTGAAGGTAGTACACTCCCAAAATTATATGGTTGAAATGTTGTATCTGTTTTTGGTTCCGCGCCTTTAGCCTGATAAATCATTACGGTATCGTCAGGACTAAATAATGCAAAGGCATTAGCAACTTCTATTGTATCTTTTGTAGGATAAATGGAATCTACCGCAGCATATGAATTTATTATTCCCGAAATAGAAGTTTGAGAAAAACCCTGGTTTGCAAAAAATACTAAAAAACTAAAAATTACAGTGAATAAAATCTCCCTTTTCAAAACCCGAATAATTTAATTTTTCTTATAAAACGTCCAATATATAACAAATATATAAATATTTTATAGCAATGTGCTATCTTTTTATCAAATAACAACCAACAGTTCAGTTTACTAAAAAACTGTAATTATATATACATTAGCGCATATTTTCAAAAAAAAGAAATTGAGCTAATAAAAAAATTCCTTGAAACGAACTATCTCCCAAACATAATCACAGGAGTGTTTCTGGATCACTTTAAATAATTGTGGGATTATTATGCAATTTGCAACTCAGTAAAAATATTAAGTTGTTTTCTTCCTTATAAAACAGTAATGGTTCTGACTATTATAGAACAAGAAGTTTCTAAATTATCAAATGCATGCAATTCACCCCTATAATCCCCTCAAGGGGATACTTGCTTCGATTAAAATTGATGTTAAATTAGAAGTCCTCCCTTGAGGGAGGTGTCCGAAGGACGGAGGGTGAAGTAATCCTAAAATAAAACTTTTGGACTAATTTATTAACCAAGATTTTCTTTTTATACAAAGCAGCAAAAATTTATGCTAAATTTTTATCATCCCACAGAAATATGAAGTGACCCGTGTTTTTCTTGTTTCATTTTGACAGTCAAAAATCGAATTTTGCATTTAGATTCCCGCCTATGCGGGAATGACAACTCACAGATACCCCGAGACAGAGCCTCGAAGAATCCCTTAAATTAAAACAAAAAATTATTCAGATTGTTTATAAACAGGAAAAGTAACAAAGAAAGTCGTTCCTATATCAATTTCCGTTTCATACCATATTTCACCATCCGCGGTCTCGATAATATTTTTTACGATAGACAATCCAAGTCCCATACCACTTGATTTGGTCGTAAAGTTTGGAATAAATAATTTATCTTTTAAATCATCAGGAATTCCATTTCCGTTATCGCTAATACTAATTTTAACATGTTCTTTTATAATCTCAACCCGAATCTTTATTAAAGCATCACGCCCTTTTGGTACTGCTTGTATCCCATTCTTGATTAAATTACTAAACACAATAAGTAATTGTTCTTTGTCGGCATATACATATAATTCTTCAATTTTACGGAAATCTGTATCGAATTTAACATTTTCGGTGCTTTCGAATAAATTGATAGTATCTGTTAATTTAGCAATAATGTTAACTTCTTCGGCTCTTGCACGTGGCATCTTGGCAAAATTAGAAAATTCAGTAGCTATGTTTGATAAATTATTAATCTGGCTTATTAAAGAATTAGAGAATTTTTCTAAACGCTTATCGAAATCAGGAATCTCGTCTTTCCATGCTTTTTGTAAATATTGCACAGAAAGTTTCATGGGTGTTAGGGGGTTTTTAATTTCATGTGCAATTTGTTTAGCCATCTCGCGCCATGCCAATTCAAGTTCCGATTTGGCCAACTTCTCTGCGTTTTCGGTAAGTTCGCTAACCATTCTATTGTATTCATTAATCAAACTTCCTATTTCATCATGACTTGTATAAGCAATTGGTTCATTTTTCTTTCCCAGGTCAATTGCCCTGAATCGTTCCTGAATCAATTGTAATGGTTTAGTAATATTATTTGAAATAAAAATGGCTACGATAACAGAAAGAAGTATTAAAAAGAAATAAATATTAACAACTGCAACAACGATGGTGTAAATTTCTTTTCTTAGCGCACTTTGCTTTGTAAAATAAGGGAGATTAAGATATGCTAAAAGTTTATTATCGTCATTTGTAAAAGGAACATAAGCCGAATAATAACTTAATTCTCCTATCGATTCTTTATGAATATATTTACCGCTTTTATTAATAACCATTTGCCGATAAGCATCAATATTCATTTTGTTTCCCATTAATCCTTTTTCAAAGATCTGTGATCTGGATGATGCCAAAAGATTCCCGTTTACATCATACAAATTGATATCAATATAGAAAACATTCGAAAACTTCGTTAACAAGTATGTTAGATAATCATAATAATCTTTATTTAATTCAAAATCACCTCCCAGTTTATGTTCCATTTCAACCAGAACCGATTGGATTTTTTCCCCAATGCCCTCGTAAAGGTTTCTTTCAAACTGATTGATATTATAATATATAGTCCCGAATCCGACAATAATCAACGAAAGTAACAACACCCCAATCATCGAAAATTTTATTTTATTTTTAAAATCATAATTAAATCCTTTAATATTATCGGGGAAACGTAATACAAATAATGCCAGAGCATAAAGAATATAATAAAATACGAATATATAAGAAAAGGAAGCCAGTATATCTATAAACCGGAGTTTTGTATTACTGATAACAATGCTTGTAGAATCATCAATATTATATATTAAATGCTCATAATTCAGGTCACTTGTAAAATAAAATTCATCATCGGATTGCCAGTAATCAGGAAAAGTAAGTTGATACGAAAAATCTCCCGAGCGAGTCATTAGATTTCCATCTTTATATCTTGAATAAGAATAATCGCTCAATATTGAAGAACCGCTCATTCTGCTGTCCAGCAGGAGTTCAGGATATCCAAGCTCCTGACTAACTAATTTTGAATCGATATAAATAAATAATGAAACTTCATAATCCCAATCCGGTTTTTCATAAATAAATTGTCCAAGATATCTGATTTGCCCACCAAGATTATCAAGAAAATAAAACCTGCTATTTTGTAATTGCGTTCCATCGGTACTAAACAAGTTATCAAAAAACTTATAACAATGAACAATTTCGGTACTATTCTCCAAATCAAGTGTTAAATCATCATTTGGATTACACACAGATATTTGCAGATCGTATTTTCTAAAATAACCACTAAAATATCTGTGTGTAATCCAAATGATGATTTAAC
>JAUVUS010000202.1 GCA_030600865.1 Bacteroidales bacterium
ATATGGGGATATGTTTCTTTAAAAGATGACCTTTCAACTATTTTCGGTGCTAACTTTAGTCATAAAGCTGAAACTCCGGGCTTAGGTGCAGAAATTGATACCAAAGATTTTCAATTAAGATTTCTTGGTAAAGAAATATTAGATGAGCAAGGCCAGTTTGTTTCTATAAGTATTGTGAAAGGTGGCACTGCCGATCCAAACTCTAAATACGAAGTGGATGGAATTTCAGGAGGAACAATCACAAGTAATGGTGTTGATGCCATGCTTAAAGATTGTTTGAGTAGTTACGAACCTTATTTTAAAAACATAAAACAGGCAATGCCTGAAATAGATATTGAGACAGGTTTGAACAATAAATAAAACTAATATAACATAACCAACTATTTAGTAAATTTAAAAAACATAAAAATTTATATATAATGAGTGCAGAAAAAGAACCTCTTTTTTCGGGCAAAAACTTAAAGTTACTTACAGAACCTTTAAATGACAGTAATCCTATTACTGTTCAGGTTCTGGGTGTATGTTCGGCATTAGCTGTTACAGTAAAACTTAAACCGGCCTTTGTAATGGCTCTTTCAGTTGTTGTAGTAATGGCTGTCTCAAATGTTGTGATTTCTTTGTTACGAAAAACCGTTCCTCCCAGAATTAGAATCATTGTTCAGCTTGTTGTAATTGCTACAATGGTAATTTTGGTCGATCAGGTATTAAAAGCTTTTGTGTTTGATATTAGCAAACAGTTATCGGTTTTCGTTGGATTAATTATTACAAACTGTATTATCATGGGTCGCCTTGAAGCCTTTGCTTTAAGTAATAAACCATGGCAATCATTTCTTGATGGTATAGGAAATGCAGCCGGATATGGTGTTATTCTTTTAATTGTTGCTTTTTTTAGAGAACTATTAGGATCAGGTACAATTTGGGGTTACAAAGTGATTCCTGAAAGTGTTTACGATTTTGGTTACGAAAATAATGGATTAATGATTCTTCCTCCAATGGCACTTATTGTGGTTGGAGCAATTATATGGATTCAACGTGCTAAAAACAAGAAACTTGTAGAATCTAACTAAAAATTAAATAGATGGAAAACTTAGTTAATATATTTGTCAAGTCAGTATTTATCGACAATATGATATTTGCCTACTTCCTTGGAATGTGTTCATATCTGGCAGTATCAAAAACGGTAAAAACTTCTACAGGATTAGGAATTGCTGTAATCTTCGTATTAGGATTCACAGTACCTGTCGACTATTTAATCGAAAACTTTTTATTAAAAGAAGGTGCTTTAGTTTGGTTAAGTCCAAAATTTGCCGATGTTGATTTAAGCTTCTTAAGTTTTATTATATTCATTGCAGTAATCGCATCTATGGTACAATTGGTCGAAATGATTATTGAAAAATTTTCACCAACATTATATAATTCATTAGGTATATTCTTACCTCTAATTGCTGTTAACTGTGCAATTTTAGGAGGGTCTTTATTTATGCAGGAACGTGCTTACAATAATATTGCAGAAGCAACTGCATTTGGATTGGGATCCGGTGTTGGATGGTTTCTTGCAATTGTTGGTATTGCTGCAATTCGTGAGAAAATAAGATATTCAAATGTGCCTGATCCGCTAAAAGGCCTGGGAATTACTTTTATCATTACAGGCTTAATGGGAATAGCCTTTATGGGTTTTATGGGAATTAAACTGTAATAATAGCCATTAGATATTGGCTATTAGCTGTTAGCAAAAAATAAGAAATTTCAGAAAATTAAATATTTGGATAAATGGTATTTATTATTGTACAAGAATTAAATTTTATCCCAAAAGAAAAAATTGTTGCTATAATTGAATTACTAAATAAAGAACAAAAAATGGTAAATAGCCTTATTAATAAACTAAAGGCTAATAGCTAAATACTAAAAGCTAAATAAAAATGATATTATTAACATCACAAATTACAGTTATCCTGTTAAGTATTGCAATATTCTTAACAATAATTCTTGCATTGGTTATGATGCTTTTATATGCAAGAAAAAAGCTTACTCCACAAGGTGAAGTTAAGTTAAACATTAATGATGAAAAAGAATTAGAAGTTAATCCGGGTAATACTTTACTTACCACATTAATGAACAACGAAATATACTTACCATCTGCTTGTGGTGGTGGTGGTACTTGTGGTATGTGTAAATGCCAGGTTTTAGATGGTGGTGGTACAATATTACCTACCGAAACAGGTTTCTTTACTCGTAAAGAAGCTCAAAACTATTGGCGTTTAGGTTGTCAGGTAAAAGTAAGAAATGACATGAAAATTGGCATTCCAAAAGAAATTATGGGAATTAAGAAATGGGAATGCGAAGTTATTTCAAATAGAAACGTTGCAACATTTATTAAGGAATTTGTCGTTAAATTACCTGAAGGTGAAGAACTCAACTTTCAATCAGGTGGATATATCCAAATCGACGTTCCTAAAATTGAAGTTGAATTTAAAGATATAGTCATTGAAGAACAGTTCCGTGATGAGTGGGATCAGTACAATATGTGGAACTTAAAAATGAAAAATACTGAAGAAACATATCGTGCGTACTCAATGGCTAATTATCCAAAAGAAGGAAATATTGTAAAACTAAACATCCGTATTGCAACTCCTCCTTGGGACAGATCAAAAGGAGCATTCCAAAAAGTTAACTCCGGAATTTGTTCGTCTTATATTTTCTCAAGAAAGCCAGGTGATAAAGTAATGATATCTGGTCCATACGGTGAATTCTTTATTAAGGATACTGATCGTGAAATGATGTATATTGGTGGTGGTGCAGGTATGGCACCATTACGCTCACATATTTTCCATTTGTTCCATACTTTAAAAACAGGAAGAAAAGTTACTTATTGGTACGGAGCACGTTCTAAGCGTGAAGTATTTTACGAAGAGGAATTCATGGAAATTGAAAAGAAATTTCCTAATTTCAAATTCAATATAGCTTTATCGGAACCTAAAGAAGAAGATAAATGGACCGGATTAACCGGATTCATTCATCAGGTACTTTACAACGAATACTTAAGCAAACATGAAGAACCTGAGGAAATTGAATATTATTTATGTGGACCCCCAGTAATGAACGACGCTGTTCTGAAAATGATTTATGATTTAGGAATACCAGATGAAATGTTGGCATTCGACGATTTTGGTGGATAAACTAATTATATAGAGAACTAAACCGGATTGCATTTGCTTTCCGGTTTTTTATTTTTATTAAAAATAGTAGCTGAAAAAATTGATTTTTAGTGAAAAATCTTCTTAACTTCGTAATACTTTTTACTTTTTGAATAAAATACTGGTTATGAGAAATTTAATTGCATTGTTAATTGCAGGGCAAATTTTAATGTCCTGTAATCAAAAACCAAAGACAACATATATTTCGTTTGGTGGTTTTACTCAGGGAACAACTTACCACATAACTTACGAAAGTATAGATAGTATAGATTACAAGGACGAGATTGAATATCTTTTAGCTGAATTCGACACTTCTCTGTCAACTTATAATAGCTCATCTCTTATAACTAAGATTAACAACAACGAATCTAATATAACGGACTATTATCTAAATATTATTCTACAAAAATCTGAGGAAGTATTTAAATCAACAAATGGCGCATTCGATATTACCGTAGCGCCTCTGGTTAATGCCTGGGGATTTGGTTTTAAAAACAAAGAGAAAATGTCCGATGCAAAAGTTGATAGCATTCTAAAGTTTATTGGATTTGACAAGATCAGTATAAAAGACTCTATTATAATTAAACAAGACCCACGCATTATGTTAGATGTGAATGCAATTGCTCAGGGTTATTCAGTTGATGTTATTGCAGATTTCCTTGAACAAAAAGGAATAACAAATTATTTAGTTGAAATTGGAGGTGAAGTAAAAACAAAAGGATTAAATAGTAAAGGTAAAACATGGAAGATTGGCATTGATAAACCTTTTGATAATAACTTTGTGCCAGGTGAAAATTTACAAGCCATTATAAAACTTACCAACAAATCACTAGCTACATCTGGTAATTACCGTAAGTTTTATGAACGTAACGGAGTAAAATATTCTCATACTATTAATCCCAAAACAGGTTATCCTGTTACGCACCCATTATTAAGTACAACTGTTATTGCAAACGATTGCATGACTGCCGATGCGTATGCAACAGCTTTTATGGTCATGGGTTTGGAAAAAGCTTCTAAACTTGTAGAAAAATTGCCAGATATTGAAGCTTATTTTATTTATTGTGATGATAATGGTGACTATCAGGGAAAAGCAACTCCCGCAATACAAGAACTAATTGAAGAAGTTAAATAAAAACAGAAAGAGCGAATCAAATTGATCCGCTCTTTATAGTATATATCTTTTAGTCTAATTTTTCTTTTTAAACTCTTCAACCCCCGAATCTAAAAACTTAATAAAATTATCAATATTCAGGTCGTAACCTTTGGGCTCAACCAAAGTTTCGCCATTTGTATCAACCAAAACATAATATGGTTGACTATTAATACTATATTTTGTTATCTGAAAATCAGCATATTTTTTACCTAAAGTCTTTTTTACTTTTCCATCGTATGCTGATGTTACCCATTCATCTTCCGGCAATTTAGTTCTGTCATCAACATAAAGTGCAATTATTAAATAATCATCTTGTAAACGCTTTAACACTTCCGGATCAGACCAAACTTTATTTTCCATTTCTTTACAATTTGCACAAGCATGTCCTTTGAAATCCAAAAGAACAGGTTTGTTTAATTTCTTTGCACAAGCCATTCCTTGTTCATAATCAAAGTATCCTTCTAATCCGTGAGGTAAATGTAAAATATCGCTATATTTTGGATTTTCACATAATGATATAGGTTCATCTCCTTGTGAATCCAAAATACTTACAACAACCTGTGATTTTGAAATATCAAATTGTTGAGCCGATTTTGGAGGAATTAATGCAGAAACTGCATTTAAATCAGCACCAAACAATCCTGGCAACAAATACAAAGCAAACGTAAATGAAACCATAGCTATAACTAATCTTGGAACTGAAATAAAAGGAATCTCACTATCGTGCGAGAATTTTAATTTCCCTAACAAGTATATTCCCAGTAAAATAAATATGACAATCCATATTGCCAGGTAAACATCTCTGCTAAGAATGTTTAAATGATATGTTTGATCGATATTAGCAATAAATTTAAGTGAGAATGCCAATATAATAAATCCTAAAACTACTTTTACAGAATTCATCCAACCACCTGATTTTGGTAAACCTTTTAACATCCTTGGGAAAATAGCAAACAAGGTAAATGGTAATGCAAATGCCAAACCAAATGCAAACATTCCTATTAGTGGCTCAAGAACAGCACCGGCAGCAGCTTTTACCAGTAAAACACCAACAATTGGCCCGGTACA
>JAUVUS010000013.1 GCA_030600865.1 Bacteroidales bacterium
CCTGAATTGTTGTCAGGATTTTGTCTTTTTCATTCACATCCGTTTTCAGATACAGACCAAATCAAAAAGAATAGATTACGTGAAATCGAATTTATAAAGGAAGGAAAGAAAAATCTAATAGCATCATTTAACATACCAAATGCATTTGCAACCGACAACCTGGAATCATTTAAAAGCGAAATCGAAAATACAACTAAAATAGCAATCAGTACTCCCGAAGAAGGCGTAATTGCCAACCTGCATGCAATGATGAACCGACCCGACTTTTCAGAATCTTTAAAAAAATCAAAAATCCCGTTTTTACATATTGCCGGTAAAAAAGATAATTATATCGATTATGATTCTGTCATCACAAAAATTATATTTCCAGAAAACTCAGAATTATGCATATTAGAAAAATCCGGCCATATGGGATTTATTGAAGAAAAAGAACTGTCCTTAGTATATATTGAAAATTTTATCCTTCGACAAGCTCAGGATAACGTTTAATCAGCTTGTTAGCATATCCCTGCCCGCGGCAGGCGCTAAGCACCTAACCTGCCTGTCGGCAGACAGGAGTGTAATTATTTTATTTTTTAGACTGGACTCATTAATTAAATAATAAAATAAAAGTTCAAAATAAAAAAGGGGAATGTTTATTTACATTCCCCCTTTATCTGATTATAAAATCATTTAATCATTAACTGTATTATAATATAAACCTCTTCCGTAACCTCTACCATAACCTGTGTCCTGACCATAACCTTGTCCATAACCTGCACCCTGATTATATCCTCGTCCATTACCGCGACCATATCCAGCACCTCTGCCATTTCTTTGTCCCCTCATTGGTCTGCTATCGAAATATACTTTTTGTTTATCGGTTAATTGACTTCTTACATCCTGACAGTGTTTTGCTGATGTTTTCAGCATTTTGTTATGTACGCCGGTCATCTGATCAATTAGTGCATTAATTTCTTTCATATCAGAATTGTCTGATGTCATTAGAGTTTGTCTTTTTGCTCTTAGCTCATTCATCTGATTACTATGCGTATTCATTTCCTTCAAATGAGCAAGTCTGTATGTTTCAATTTTGTTTTGCTGTTCTTCGGTTAAGTCCGGCAACATCATGCAAATTTGACCTTGTCCATAACCATAACCACGAGGAGAATAATTTCTACCACGTTGTGCATACAAATTTGATCCTGCAAACATTAATACTGCGATTGCTAATACTGTTACTTTTTTAATTCTTTGTGTTTTCATGATTTTTTTTATTTATGTTCTACGTTTTTAAAATTTCAAATTTCTACCCTTATGACACGAAGAATTTTTATTTATTACACTTTTTATAAAAAAGATTGTGAATCTTTTATAACGCGAGGAAATATAAACCAAAACATCCGATGTTTTAAAAACATTGGATGTTTACCTTGAAAAATTATTGCATTATTATTTGTAATAAAAAAGTGAGGCACTCCTGGAAGAGTGCCTGCAACTAACCTAAAAACCCAAATTATGAATTAAGTTTTTCAATTTAATCCTAATTTATATCTTTTAGATATTGAATATTTTAAATGGTTTAATTCCTTTCTGAATTTTCTTTTAAATGCTGTATTGCTATTTTTAAAGTTGTATCAACATCTTTAATAATAGGATAAAACCCATTATTATCAATAATGTTTCTGGCAATATTTGCCTTTAGCTGAGTATTTACCAAATGTCTTGAATGTTTAAATCCTTTAGCTGTTCTGGGCACTCCCTTTTGCTCTGCATATTCAGCAAATTGATCAAAAATATCAATCGATTCAAGATATTCACTAATAGCAAATGCGTCCTCAAATTTCTTTAAGTATTCTCTATTATTATCGACATATTCAAAAGCAAAATTATATAACACGCCCTTTCTTACCGTTTCGGCATAATATTTTGAATATCCGGCAGTATCAAGAGGAACAAAAATATCCGGCATAATACCTCCGCCACCAAATACTATATTTCCTCCCGGAGTTACAAATTTTAAGGAATCAGCAAAATGAATACTATCCACCTCAGAAAATTCTCCGTTCTGATATCTTTCATTTAAATCATTATAATATTCGTCTTTATCATCGTTATATGGTTTTTGAATACTACGGCCTGTAGGTGTATAATACCTCGCAATAGTAAGTCGAATAACAGATCCGTCGGATAATGGGTATTGCTCTTGTACCAATCCCTTACCAAAAGACCTACGACCTATAATAGTACCTCGATCATTATCCTGAATAGCTCCCGCTAAAATTTCACTTGCGGATGCTGCAAACTCATCCTGCAAAACAACTACTTCAATATCTTTACAAATTCCACGTGCTGTCGAATAAATTTCTTGTTTAGGACTTGACTTTCCCTGAGTATAAACTATCATTTTGCCGGCATCAAGAAACTGATCAACTATATTAGTTGCTGCAACCATATATCCCCCTGTATTTCCTCTTAAATCGAGAATCAGTTTTTTCAAGCCCAGATCTTTTAATTTTTCAACTCCTTCAACAAATTCTTTAAAAGTTGTTTCGGCAAAACGATTTATTTTAATGTATCCTATTTCTTCATCTACCATATAAGAAACATCAACACTATATAAAGGTATTTCGTCTCTAATTATTTCAACATCAATTAATTCAGAAACCGTTTTCCTTTCAATACTAATTTTAACTTTTGTTCCTTTTTCGCCCTTAAGCATGCCTACAATATCGTTGCTTGAGATATTCTGACCGGCAATTAAAGAGTCGTTTACCATAATAATTCTATCACCGGCAAGTACTCCGACTTTATCAGAAGGCCCTCCGGTAATAACACTTATTATAATAGTTGTATCTGTTTGATGATTAAATACCACGCCAATACCTTCAAAATTACCACGCATATCTTCACTCACACTTTTCATTTCTTCGGCAGGAATATAAATAGAATGCGGATCTAATTCCTCAAGTATTGCAGGTATTGCCGATTCTTCCAGGTTTGATCTGAAAACAGTATCAACATACCGGGTTTCAATATAATCGATTATTATTCCCAGTTTATCATTTGCCTGATATAAGTTCGCGTAATTCCTGTGTGGATTTTTATTTAATGCTTTTCCCAGAAAAATACCTGACACTAAAACAATAGCGAAAATTATAGGGAGATATATTTTGTTCAATTTTCCAGACATAATTTTTATTTATTATAAGGTAAGCTCTAAAAATTTAAACTTTTTCGTTGCTTTTAAAGATTACCATAATTCTATATGTTTAATTTCAATGTTTGCTCTTTCCAGTAATCTTAAACCGTCTTCAATACGATATTTATCACTAAAAACAACTCTTTTTATACCTGCCTGAATAATTAGTTTAGAACATTCCAAACATGGCGATGTTGTAACATATAATGTAGCATCTTCTGAGCTATTATTCGATTTGGCAACTTTTGTAATTGCATTTGCCTCGGCATGCAAAACATACGGTTTTGTTTTAGAATTTTCATCTTCACATACATTTTCAAATCCCGAAGGAGTACCATTATAACCATCAGAAATTATCATTTTCTTTTTAACAATAAGAGCTCCAACCTGTCGACGCTTGCAGTACGAATTTTTCGCCCAGATTTGAGCCATCTCAAGATACCTTTTATCGTACTCGGTTTGTTTTTCGTTGTATGGATGTAGTGAATTATCTTTACTCATAATAGTTTATTTAACTCGCATAAAGATATAGAAAAACCCTCATTGCGAGGGCTCTGTTTATGTATTGTACCTGGAGTCGGGATCGAACCGACACGAACTTGCGTTCACTGGTGTTTGAGACCAGCGCGTCTACCAATTCCGCCATCCAGGCAGGTAAACTTAAGGAATGCAAAAATATAGAATTGTTTGAGATACGCAAACTTTTCCGACACAAAACTACCCTGCATTCGACAATATGTTTGGTTGAATCATCGATTTAACTGTTTTAATAATGCCCTCAACATCAAAACCGCATTCTCGATGTAATTCCTGGGGAGTACCATGATCTATAAACTGATCAGGAACACCTAAACGTTTTATATTTATTGAATATCCATTCTCGCTCATAAACTCAAGCACAGCACTTCCAAATCCGCCAACAATTGTACCATCCTCAATAGTTATGACAGCTTTAAAACTCTTCCCAACTTCGTGTAAAATTTCTTTATCAATTGGTTTTACAAACCTCATATCGTAATGTGCCACATCAATATGCTTTTTAGCCAATTCCTTAGATGCTTCAACAACGTAATTCCCTATATGACCAATAGACAAAATAGCAATATCAGATCCTTTTCTTACCAAACGGCCTTTACCAACAGGTATTTCATTTAATGGAGTTTTCCATTCCGGCATCACACCTCTCCCTCTTGGGTAACGAATTGAAAATGGTCCTTTATTTTTTAATTGAGCCGTGTACATCAGGTTACGAAGTTCTTCTTCGTTCATTGGAGCAGAAACAGTAATATTAGGTATGCTCCGCATATAAGCTAAATCATATATACCATGATGTGTTGCTCCATCATCACCAACTAATCCACCACGATCGAGACAAAAAACAAGGTTTAAATTTTGAATTGCTACATCATGTATTACTTGATCGTATGCTCTTTGCATAAACGTTGAATAAATATTACAAAAAGGTAACATACCTTCAATAGCCAAACCCGCAGAAAAAGTTACTGCATGCTGTTCCGCAATACCAACATCCACAGTTCGTTCCGGCATTTCCTTCCTCATTATATTTAGCGATGACCCTGTCGGCATTGCAGGTGTGATTCCAACAATTTTTTCGTTTTGTTTTGCTAATTCTAATATTGTGTGTCCAAACACATCCTGATATTTTGGTGGTAATGGTTCATCTGTTTTAATTTTTAAAATCTCTCCGGTATCTTTATTAAACTTACCGGGAGCATGCCATGTAGTCTGGTTTAATTCGGCTTGTTTAAATCCTTTTCCTTTTTGGGTAACAACATGTAATAACTTTGGACCTTTTATATCTTTAAGATCAGTTAGTAGTTTAGTTAAATACACAACATCATGTCCATCAACAGGACCAAAATATCTGAAATTTAATGATTCGAATAAATTACTGTGTCGAAGCAAAATTGATTTTACTGCATTATCTATTTGTTGGGCCAGCTTCCTGTAATTATGTCCAAGTTTGTTTAGATGGCCTAACAAGTTCCAAACATCATTCTTAAGTTTATTGTAAGTTTTCGATGTTGTAATATCAAGTAAATATTCTTTAAGGGCTCCCACATTGGGATCTATTGCCATGTTATTATCATTAAGAATAACAAGAAGGTTTGTTTTTTCAATCCCTGCATTGTTTAATCCTTCAAAAGCTAATCCTGCAGTCATTGAACCATCTCCAATAACAGCAACTATTTGCCGATCTTCTTCTTTATTAAATACTGCGGCTTTTGCCATTCCTAAAGCCGCAGATATTGAAGTAGATGAGTGCCCTACACCAAAAGAATCGTACTCGCTTTCTGAAATCTTAGGAAATCCACTAATACCCTTATATTTGCGGTTTGTATGAAATTCTTCGCGACGACCTGTTAGTATTTTATGACCGTATGCCTGATGTCCAACATCCCAAACAATTCGGTCATAAGGAGTATTGAAAACATAATGCAATGCAACGGTTAACTCAACTACACCTAAGCTAGCTCCAAAATGTCCGGGATTAGTAGAAACAATATCAATTATAAATTGTCTGAGTTCCTCACTTAATTTTGGAAGCTCGGTCAAATCCAGTTTCTTTAAATCCGAAGGAAATAATATGTTTTTCAATAAGTCAGTTGACATACCATATAATAAATTGATGCAAAGGTATGAATAATTTTACTTTGTATTAACGACATAAACCTTCGCATATTTTATATATTTGCTTTTTGAAAGAAATAAATTATTAGAAATTCCCTTAATTCGAATTTCGTATTTTTAACAATTGTAAACTAAATTAGTTGATATGCAATTTAAAATCAAACCCTACATCCTTTTTCTTTATGTTCTTATAGCTTTTACAGCATGTGTTCCTACAAAACAATTCGAACAGCTTCAGCAAAAAAGTAATAAATGTGAAGAAGAACTTGAATCAACAAAAGAAGACAATAAAAACCTTGAAGTTGCTAATACAGAGCTAAAATCTAAGGTTGATATTATGAATAACAGGTTGAAAAATATAAGTGAAGACAGCCTTGAAAGAGAGAATAAATTACACTCTTTAGATATAAAATACGACAAATTAAACAGACAGTACACAAATTTGCAACAAACGCAAGATCAACTGTTAAGCGGAAATATCTCCGAAACAAAAAAATTGCTCATAGAACTTCAAAACAAGCAGGCCGGAATTATTGAAAACGAAGATCGTTTAAGACAGCTTGAAGATAATTTAAGGGCTGATCGGTATAAACTTGAACAGTACAAAAAAGAGTTAGAAAATAAAAATGCACGATTAGTTGAACTAGAAGGCATTTTAAATAAAAAAGATTCTGTTGTAAATGCTTTAAAAGATAAAGTTTCTCAAGCATTAATGGGTTTTGCAGATAAAGGACTTGCCGTTGAAATGAAAAACGGGAAAGTATATGTATCTCTTGATGAACAATTATTATTTAAGTCAGGAAGTACTGTTGTTGATCCAAAAGGAGTTAGTGCATTAAAAAAGCTTGCTGATGTTCTGGCAGCTACCCCGGACATAAATATAATGGTTGAAGGACATACCGATGATGTACCTTATATAGCAAGCGATGCGGTAAAAGATAATTGGGATTTAAGTGTTAAGAGGGCAACAGCCATTGTTAGAATCCTGATGGAAAATAAAAAAATAGATGGAAGCAGAATAATTGCTGGAGGACGAAGCAAATATCAGCCTGTTATCAATTCAAAAGCTCCTGATGCCAGAAAGAAAAATCGTAGAACAGAAATAATCTTAACACCAAAACTGGATGAATTATTTCAAATTCTGGAATCAAATTAATGGTACTTAATTTAATAAATCAGGAGGCTATCACAAAAAGTTAGTTTTTTGTCATTGCGAGTGAGAAACGAGCGAAGCAATCTTTTGATAGACAAAACTAAGAGGATTAGATTGCTTCACTTCGTTCGCAATGACGTTTTAAATACTTTTTCTACAGCCTTTAAATTTCCTAAATGAGTCTTTGTTTATTAAAATACATTAGTTTAAAAAAGTTAATCAATCTATTTAAAATATATTTAGGGTATTACCTGTCAATTTTTTTAAAAAAGGTTGTCGTATTAGGCTATCCCTTTAGTATAACAACTGAACCAACCAATAATTGCAATTTACATTGTTTAGAATGTCCTTCAGGAAATGACTCTTCAAAAAGAATGAAAGGAAATATTGATTTTGAATTGTATAAAAAGATTATTGATGAAGTAAAAGATTATATAATATATCAAATGATATATTTCCAGGGAGAACCTTTCCTGAATCCTGAATTTTTTAATCTAATAAAATATGCAGATAACAATAATATATACACAAGCACATCGACAAATGGACATTTTCTAAGTCCCGAAAATTGTGAAAAAATCGTTAAATCCAGATTAAAAAAGATTATCATTTCAATTGATGGAACAACACAGGAAACTTACGAAAAATATAGAATTGGGGGAACCCTGGAAAATGTTATTGAAGGAGTTAAAAATCTGGTTCTATTAAAAAAACAATTAAAATCTAAATATCCAATTGTACATATACAGTTTTTAGTGTTAAAGCATAATGAACATCAAATTAAGGAGATAAAAAGCCTAACTAAGTCTCTGGGGGTTAATAAGCTTGAATTAAAATCTGCACAAATTGAAAATTTTGAGAAAAACAGTTATTTAATTCCTGCTATCGAGAAATTTTCCAGGTATAACAAGGAAAATAATTTTAATATTAAAAGCAAATTGTTAAATCGTTGTTTTAGAATCTGGAGCACATTAATCGTTAGCTGGGAAGGAACTATTGTACCTTGCTGTTTTGATAAAGAATTACAATATCCTGTTGGTAATGCAGTAAATAACAGTACTTTAGAAATTTGGAAGTCCAAAGAATTCTCTGGTTTTCGAAGAAAAATTTTATTAAATCGAAAAAAAACTCCCATTTGTAGAAACTGTTCTGAAGGATTACGTATAAAGTATTAATGTACAACAAGGGTAATTGAAATCTCGTGTCAAAATTTAAGATTACGATTTTTTTTCTTAAATTTCAGAACATCGTTTAGATTTAAAGCTGTGGTTATGAAAATAAAATTTCTACACCTGTTATTAATTGCATCACTGCTATTCTCCTCTTTTAATAGCTTTTCACAAGAAGCTGACACTTCTTCGACTCAGCTACTTTTTGAACTATCACTCGAAGATTTAATGAATGTCGAAATAGTTTCTGCAGTTCGTCAAAATCAGAACATAACCGATGCTCCTTCAATTTTATCAGTTATTACAGAAAATCAAATTAAAGAAAGAGGATATTTAAGTGTTGATGAAGCACTAAATAGTATAGCAGGATTGGATGTTATAACAGATCATTATCAACCAAATTTAGAAATCAGGGGTATTAATGGAGGCTTAAGAAGCTGGTCGAGATTAGTTAAAGTTATGATTGACGGACAGAATGTATCTTTCAGGTCAAGTTCTGATAATTACCTGGATGCTTCATTAATTCCTATCGAAGCAATTGAAAGAATTGAAATTATTCGTGGCCCTAATTCAGCTCTTTTTGGGAAGGATGCTTTCTTAGGAGTTGTAAATATTATAACCAAGTCCGGAGCAGAATTAGAAAACGCTTCTATATCCCATTTTATGGCAAGTGTTAATGAAAACCCTTCGTTTGGTTTAAGTACTATTTGGGGAGGAACAAAGGATAATTTTGATTTTATTTTTGCAAGTTCGTATTCTCAAATTGATAAATCGGGACTATCACCTTATAATGTTCCGGGAAGTACAATTTACAACAATCAAGACATTAGTCAACAAAACGAATCTAATCCTTTTAGCGTTTTTGTTAAACTTTCTTACGAAAAAGAAAATTTGGGAAAATTTGTATTTGACATGAATCACCAAATAATTAATTCTTATGCAGAATTTTTAGATTGGGGGACACTTACTCATAACAATAGAATTAGCTTGTTTAATGCCTACCAAAGGTTAGTATATTCTAAAGACCTTTTTGAAAATTTCACTTCCAATGTTTCTTTATCACATTCAACCGGCAAACCATTAAAACACGAAATACTTGATACTGACTCTGATCTTTCAGAATGGACCGAAAGAGACATAGGCTATACAAGTTATGATTTGGGCGGAAATATTTCCTACTTTTTCGACGACATTAACAATTTTACTTTAGGAGTTGATTATACAACAGACATTCATGATCATCAAAAATTCTATACAGTAACCAATACAGGTATAAGAACGTTGAATCCGGGAGGAACAGAAGGAATCAGAAACTTTAACAATTTAGGAATCTATTTGCAGATGATTTTAAATGCTGCCGAATTTTTTGACATCAATTATCTTAATAATTTAACATTAACAGCCGGTTATCGTTTTGATTATCACAATATTTATGGCGATGTTCTAACATACAGGTTAGCTGCTGTATACCATATTGCCGATCAGCTTAGTACTAAAATAATGTACGGTACATCTTTTAATGCTCCTTCGTCGGTTCAATTATATACAAATCCAATTTTCCCAGGTGATATTATAGGTAATCCTGAGCTTAAACCAGAACGGGCAAAAACTCTTGAATGGGCAATTATGGGAAAATTAACTGATAATATTAATTTTAATACAAATCTATATTATACTGTAATCGATGATAAAATAGAGTACCTGCTTCCTTATGGTGAAATAACAAATATTACTGCAGCAAATATTGCAAAGATATATTCAGCCGGTATTGAAAGTGAGCTTAACATATTTTATCATAATTCGGTGTCATATTTAAATTACAGTTATCAGAAAACCATTAATGAAAGAACAAACCCTTTGCATGGATTAATTAAGGTTGAAACCAGCCTTTACCCACACCATATGATTAAATTTGGAGAAACATACAAATTCCCAAAATATTATATAAAATTAAACATGGATGGTAATTACATAAGCTCGCGCAAAGCCAGTGAACAAAATAATTTTATTTACGATCCGATAAATTATACAATTAACAGTTATAGTTTAGATTCATACTTTTTATTCAATTTTATGATATCGTCCATGAATCTGAAATTTCTTGATGATAATGAAACAATCCTAAGTTTTAAAATAGACAATCTCTTAAATACAAAATATTATTACCCGGGATTTAAAGATTATGATATTCCCGGACTTGGCAGATTATTTACATTTAGAATAACTCAAATGCTATAATGTCATGAAAATTAGATTTTTATATGCCCAGGTGATTTTTCTGATTTCTATTTTAATCTTTACAACTTGTGATGATTTAAAGGAAGATTTCAATATTAAATCTTATAAAAATCCTATTAAGATAGCAGTTGTTGGAGATGTTACCATAGGCAGAGAATTTGCAGAAAATGTTTTCTTTGCTGTTAAAATGGCTGCTGATGAAATAAATTCAAATGGCGGATTAACAATTAATGGCGTTGAAAGAGAAATTGAACTGGTATTTAAAAATTCCGGAGGGACACCGGAAATTGGCGAAACCGTAATTAACGAACTAATTAATGAAAATATAGATATTATTATCGGTCCAACAGTTTCTGCCGTTGCTGTCGACATGGCAAACTTGTGCATTGAAAATAATATCCTTATGATGACTTATTCAGCAACAGTTCCGGAACTTTCATATTTAAATGACAGGAATCTTATCTGGAGAACATGCCCTTCGGATGCTTTTAGCGGAATTGTTATGGCCGACTATGCTTTTGACTCCTTAGATATTAACAAGGGAGCAATTCTATATCGAGAAGATAAATTTGGCCTGGCCATGAAAGAAATTATTGCAGAGGAATTTATTTTGTCGGGAGGAAAAATTCTTGCTGCTGCCAGTTATCCTACTGAAGAAATTGAGCTTAACCTATACGATTACAGCAATCAAATTAATCATCTTTTAAAATTTGAACCGCAAATAATTTTTACGATTGTTTTTGAACTGGAAATAGGTAAAATTACTCAGGATTTTTGGGCATCTCCTTTATATCAAAATTATGTTTTAAAACCAAAAATATTTTTAACGGAAGGTGGATTCCCCCAAGAATTAATAGCCAACGGACAACCCAATGTAGTTGAAACTATTTTGGGAATATCAAGTTCAATTACTACAAGCTCTAATTATATAACATTTAAAAACAACTATTTTCAAAAATTCGATTTTGAGCCTGTAACTTATGCTGAACATGCGTACGATGCCTTATATTCAATAGTTTATGCAATGCTTAAAGCTCAATCGGTATTACCTGATGATATTAAGCAAAACCTTAGAATGGTCACAGGCAATACGGGTTTAGGCTCTGAATCTGTAATAATAAATGTAAACGAGTACGAAAAAGCTAAAGTTTTTTTGTTATCAGATATTGATATAAATTATGAAGGAGCCTCAGGAGCAATAAATTTTGATGAAAATGGCGACCCTGAATCTAAATTTGTTATTTGGGGAATCAGGAATGGCGAGTATACTGAAATATCATACTTTGAAAAATAATTTTGTGAATCAAAATAAAAAAGAATATAAATTCAATTCTCAAATAAACTCTTCTTTATACAAGAAGAGTGTTTTGATTATGCTGCTTATTTTTATATCATTTCAAAGTTTTTCTCAATCTAATATATATGTACTAAAAGCTGTTTATCTTGAAAAATTCTCCAGATTTGTAACCTGGCCCGAAGAAAGTTTAATGAATGAACTCGATAAACCTTTTGTTATTTCAGTTATTGGAAGAACTCCGCTAACAAATAACCTCGAACAAATATATTCTATTCAAAAAATTAATAATAAAAAAGTTACAATTAAACGGATTTCTAATCTTTACGAAATTGAGAATAGCCACATATTAGTAATTGCAGAATCAGAGAAAAAAAACTTACAAAATATCTTATCTTTAACAAAGAATTTACCGGTGCTTACAATTAGTGAAGCTCCGGGTTTTGCTAAAAAAGGAGTTTTAATAAATTTCTTTGAAGAAAATAAAAAATTGCGATTTGAAATAAACGAAACAGCAGTTTTGCAATCGCCATTACAAATGAGTTTTTATTTATTAAATTCTGCCAAAATTGTTAATCCAGTAAATGATAATTAATGAAGGTTTTTCAAAATATATCAATTAAAAATAAAATTATTAGCATCATTTTGCTCGTGAGCACACTAACCATGTTTATTGGGTTTACAATTGTTGGCATAAGCGATATAAAAAGTTTAAAACACGAAATGCTTTTAAACAATTTAATGAATATAAAACTAATTGGAGAATATTCTATTGCTCCTCTTACTTTTGATGATAATATAGGTGCAGAAAATATTTTATCAAAATTATCCACAATCCCCGGAGTTAAATGTGGTGCTTTATATGATCGAAATGGATTTTTATTTGCATCTTATAAAAGAACTGAAGATGTATTTATCCCACCTTTATACGAAAATCCTGATGAATTAGTAAAATCTTTTAATGAGTTTACGAAAACTTCTTTAAAAATTGAACATCCTATTATATATGAAAATATTAGATATGGCATTATTGCTATACAAGTTGATACTTCGTTGTTAATTAAAAAAACAAGAGATTCCATTCTAATAATGCTTGGTATACTGATTGGTATGATTATTTTTTCCTATATCCTGGCAAACCAGTTACAAAAACCAATATCACAACCAATACTTGAATTAGCTAAATTAACCCGAAAAATATCAGGCGAGGGTGATTACAATGTAAGAATAGAACGCAAAAGTAATGACGAAATTGGAATTCTTTATGAAGATTTCAATAATATGTTACAACAAATTCTAAATCGAGAGGCTGCTCGTGATGAAGCAGAGAAAAAACTTTTAGATGCTAAAGAAAAAGCTGAAGAAAGCGACCATTTAAAATCAGCTTTTTTGGCTAACATGTCGCACGAAATCAGAACTCCAATGAATGCCATTCTAGGTTTTGCAGAACTAATTACCATGCCCGACTCTGAGATTGCTCCTGCCGAAAAAGAAAACTTTATTAAACTAATAAATAATAGCGGAAATAATCTGTTAAGGTTAATAGACGATATTATTGATATTTCGAAAATTGAAGCTGGTCAAATAAAGATTCATAAAAAAGAATGTCATTTAAATTCTACTTTAAAGGATATTCAACAGTCATTTCTTGAAATTAGAAAACTCCAAGAGAAAGAAAATATTGATATCAGATTAAACGAAAATGCACAATCTCAAAATCTTATAATCAAAACTGATACACTTAGATTAAACCAAATTTTTATTAACTTAATAGATAATGCATTAAAATTTACCGAGGATGGTTTTATTGAATTTGGTTATGAAATATTGAACAAAGAAAAATTTCTGTTTTATGTAAAAGATACAGGCCTTGGAATGGACCATAAGAAAAAAGATCTTGTCTTTGATCGATTTACAAAAATAGAAGATGATAGCTCAAGATTATACCGTGGTGCCGGTTTAGGTTTAGCTATTAGTAAAAGCTTAGTTGAACTACTGGGTGGCAAAATATGGGTTGAATCTACCCCTTCTGTTGGTTCTACTTTCTATTTTAATCTGCCTTTCGACATAATAAAAGAATCCGACAATAACCTTCAAATTATTGAACTATCGGATAATTACGATTGGCAAAATAAAACAATTTTAGTAGCAGAAGACGAACCAGCTAATTATATTTATATTGAAGAAGTCTTAAAAACTACCAAAGCCAAAGTTCTTAAAGCTATGAACGGCAAAGAAGCAGTTGAAATGTATAAAAATAATAAGGATATTGATATCATTATTATGGATATTAAGATGCCAGAAATGGATGGGTATGAGGCAACCAGACAAATAAAAAAGATAAATAAAGACGTTCCGATAATTTCTCAAACAGCTTATGCAATGCCAGGAGATATAGACAAAGGACTCGATTCAGGCATGAATGATTATTTAATAAAACCCGTTAAACCAAAAGTATTATTATCAATATTAAATAAACACTTTAATTAATTATCACCAACAGGGTGAAACGTCCATACGCTTTCCGTTCTTAACTTCTCGAAACTTTTTTTCAGGATAGTGTCAATCAATTGTTAAGATCAGGACATATCCTAACAATTACAAATTATTGTTTTTATTTAAGAATCACAAAAATTTTAGGAGATTGATCTTACTTTAAAAATTGTTGAATAACATTTGAAATACTTTATGAATGCCTAAAATTTAAAATTCCTTACTTCTCATTTTAGACATTTATATCTTCATTATATCCTCTTCTTTTGCTTTAATAATTTTATCAATTTTTTCTCCGAAACTGTCAGTTTGTTTCTGAATCGCATCTTCAGCAGTTTTAGCTTCATCTTCTGAAAGTCCGTCTTTTTCTAACTGCTTTACTTCATCATTTGCATCTTTTCTTGCACTACGAACACTAACACGAGCACCCTCTCCTTCTGAATGAACCTGTTTAACCAAAACCTTTCTTCTTTCTTCAGTTAGTGCTGGAATATTAATCC
>JAUVUS010000083.1 GCA_030600865.1 Bacteroidales bacterium
ATCGAAGTTATAAAAGATAAGCAATAGAATAAATCAAATAAACTTTAAAGGGTTGACTCTCAATCCCGACAACTATCGGGACGGGATGTCAACCTTTTTTTATTAATAAACTTATGTTTTAAAGCATGTAACAAAATTGTGATTAAACGTATTATGAAATAGCGAGTCTAAAACATATGTTAAAAAAATCATAAATACCTAAAACATGGTATTCCAGGATTAAATTATTTATTATACATTTGCTCCCAGAATGAGAGATAGAAAATTAAATACTAAAAGAAGAATAATAGCATTCCTGTTTTTTATATTAATAGGCGGGATTGTATTTAATTCTACTTTCTTTCTTCATACACATAGAACAGCTTGCGGGAAATTAATTGTCCATGCTCACCCGTTTAATAAAAATGCTGAAAGTGAAGATCCTTCTTCACAGCATAAACATAATAAGATTGATTTACAGGTAATCAGTTCAATTGATTATTATACTTTTTCACAAAACTCAATAAATCTGGATTATAATCCTGTTTTAGAAACAGAGGTTTTAGTTAATCTATGTTTATATTCTAATTCAAAAATTCATTCCTCATATACTAACCGGGGACCTCCTTTCATTTCTTTTTTAGCCTAATTATTTCTGTTTCAATGATGAAATGATTCATGATTAAATTATGAATCCGGAAATTGATAGAATTTTTTTCATCAGAAAGAAATCTTGATACAGAATAAAATCTTAATCAGGTATAAATTAATTATTCTGATAAGATTACTAAACAAAGTTAGTAACAGAAAATCATTATTTAGATAATGGTTTAATAACAAGAAAGCAATGAAAACAATGAAAACAATCAATATATATTTATCACAACTAATATTATTTATTTTAATTTCGGTTAGCTCTTTTGCTCAGCGCACTGATGCAAATATTATAGGACATGTTGTTTCAAGCGATGGTGAGCATATTCCTTTTGCAACCATTATTTTGAAAAATACTACTATTGGATCTGCAACAGACGAAACAGGTCATTTCAACATGATTAATATGCCAATAGGTAGATATACTGTCAGGGCATCAGCAATTGGTTACAAATATGAGGAAAAAGAAGTTGAATTAACGGAAGATAAAACAATAGAACTTAAATTTACTTTAGAATCGGATGTTTTAGGATTGGAGCAGGTTGTAGTAACAGCTGATCGAAATGATAAACACAGAAAAGATGCTTCGGTTATTGTAAATACTATTACTCCAAGACTATTTGACGTAGCTCAAACCATAAATATAAGCGATGGATTAAATTTTTGTCCGGGCTTAAGAATGGAAAATAATTGTCAGAATTGCGGTTTTAACCAGGTGCGTATGAATGGTATGGAAGGGCCATATTCCCAAATTTTGATAAACAGTCGTCCAATTTTTAGTGGTTTGGCTGGTGTTTATGGATTAGAATTAATTCCATCATCAATGGTAGAAAGAATAGAAGTAATTAGAGGTGGAGGTTCAGCCTTATATGGTAGTAATGCCATTGCCGGAACCATTAATTTAATTTTAAAAGATCCTGTAAACAATTCATACGAGGCATCAGCAACATCAGGATATACAGGAGTTGGATTAGAAGGTGCCGGTAATCCTGCATTGGATTATAGTATAAATTTTAATACAGCTATGGTTTCATCAGATAGTAAAACAGGAATGGCATTATATGGTTTTCATAGAAACCGTGATCCTTTTGATGCCAACGGTGATGATTTTTCAGAAGTATCGGATATTAATAATACAACAGTAGGAACCAGATTATTTCATCGTTTAGGATATAGAAATAAAATAGCTGTTGATTTTTTTACTATAAACGAAAAGCGACGTGGAGGAGATAAATTTGATTTGCCGGTACATGAAGCAGGTATTGCCGAAGCTATAGAACATAAAATAACAACAGGGGCAATTTCATTCGATCAGTTTTTCAGAGATGAAGATAAATTGTCGGTATTTGTTTCAGGACAAAATGTTGACAGGGATTCTTACTATGGCGCAGAGCAGTCAGTACAAGATTATGGCAAAACCGAAGGTTTTACTTATAACCTGGGTGCTCAGTACAATGCAAATTTTACGAATTCTGGTTTGATTGGAGGTTTAGAATTTAGAGGAGAAACTTTGAATGATAAAAAATTAGGCCATCCGGATTAAGATAATGCAGAAATTATTAATGATACATTAAATATTCCTCATACTGAAAATATGCTTGTTGCCGATCAGGTTTCTAATATTTATAGTGCATTTGCTCAATATGAAAGAAGTTTTAATAAGCTTAATGTATCGGTTGGTGCTCGTTTTGATCATTATGATATTAATAATAAAGTAAACGATAGTAGCAAATCAGGAGATGTATTTAGCCCCAGGGTAACCGTTAAATATGATATAAAGAAATATTTACAGGCACGTGCTAGTTACTCTCAGGGATATCGTGCGCCGCAGATTTTTGATGAAGACCTGCATATTGAAACTTCTGCTTGGCGTAAAGTAATTCATGAAAATGACCCTGATTTAATACAGGAAACCAGTCATAGTTATATGGCTTCGCTTGATTTTAATAAACTAATAGGAAAAGTAAATACAGGATTATTGATTGAAGGGTTTTACACGAAACTAAATGATGCTTTTGCTAATACTCAGGCACCACATCCAACAGAAGATGGGGTTATAATTTACACACGAATAAATGCAGGGAATGGAGCCATAGTTAAAGGAGTAAATTTAGAATTAAATTTGGTTCCTTCCGGTAATTTTACTTTTACCGGTGGATATACAATTCAAAAGAGCGAATATGAAGATCCACAAGAAGAGTTTAATGAAAAAACGTTTTTCAGAACACCGGATCAATATGGGTATGCAGCTATTGATTGGGATTTTACCAAACATTTTTGTTTTTCGGCAACAGGAAATTATACAGGAGGCATGTTAGTTCCTTATTATGGACCTACAATAGCTGATCCTGATGCAGGAGAATTAAGAGAATCAGATTCGTTTATGGATTTGGGAGCAAAGTTGAGTTACCAGTATAGATTAAATGGTGCGAGTATGCAGCTATTTATAGGAATAAAAAATATGTTTAATTCTTATCAGAATGATTTTGATATAAGTGAAAATAGAGATCCAGGATATTTGTACGGGCCATCATTACCGAGAACAATATACTTTGGTTTGAAAATTGGAAATTTGTTGTAATAACCAAAACAAGTATTTAGTATCAAGTATTTAGTATCAAGATGTTAATGCCTAAATAAGGTTGACCGTTTTTCATCTTGATACTTGATACTAAAATCTCTCTACTTTTAGTTAAAATTTCCACCATTCAACTCCTTTGCTTACAAGTTCTGTGTATATAACTTCAATATTTACCGGAAATTGATTTTCATTTCCTTCCAGATCAAAATCCTTAATGTCAATTCTTTTTTTGATATCTTCTAAATTATATCCGGCATTTTTCAGTGCTTCAATCTGATAAGATAGATTTTTAAAGTAATCAGATTGATCTTTTAATATTATTTTACGTCCAACTTCACCATGTCCCGGGATTACTGTTGTAATGTTTTCCTCATATAAATCATCTAAAATTTTTATCCAGTTGTAAACATCTACACCATGGTCAACTATTAAATAAGGGAAGCATTCATTAAATACTAAATCACCGGTATGTATAACATTATGATTTGAGAATTTCACCACCATATTATCATTTGTGTGCCCGGGACCAGGAAATTCCAACATAATTCTTTCATCAGCAATTTTGAATCTGTAGTAATCTTCAAATGTAATATCAGGTTCTCGGAACTCTATGTTTTTAATATCTTCGTAATATTCCTGATTTGTATTATAATCTTGTTCAAGTGCAATATATTCTTCACTTTCTTTATTTTCAATAGAACCCATCTGTAATTTTAGATTTACTAAATAACCCGGAAGTACATTGTTTATATAATTATTTAGTTTCTCCGTATTAAAAGAAGCATTGTTTTTGGCCAAATTTTGATGCGCAATTATTTTTATATCATTTGGGAAACCGGCAACTCCATTAATATGATCGCCGTGTGAATGAGTTAATATTAAATATTTTATTGGTTTTTTAGTTACGGATTTTATTACCGAAACAATTTCTTTACCATTGTTTGGAGTAGCTCCGGCATCAATAACAACAACTCCCTTTCTGGTTACTAAAAATGCAATATTTCCTCCATGTGGATTCTCGATTGCATAAAGATTTTCGCTTACTTCAAAATAATTTAAGTCCTCTTGCGCATTCGATAATTTAGTAAATAATAGGATAATTATTAGAAGAGATAATAGAATAATTCTAACTTTCATTTTGTGATGTAAATTTTCGTATGTTCCTGTTATTTCTTTTTCAATTTGGATTCCAGTTTTTCTATTTTCCTGACAAGTTCATCGTTAGTATCCTGAAGTTCAATAAATTTCTGTTCAAATTCTTCAGCTCGACGCGATGACTCTTCCTGAGTGGCCTGAAGTTCTTCCATGTTCTGACGCATTTCTTCTTCCTGGGCTGACATTTCTTCGGCTTGCTGTTGTGTTTTTTCCAGAAGTTCAGAAGTACGCCTGTTTGTTTCGGCCATGTTAAGCGAACTAGCAATACTTAATGATGCCTGTTCTAAAAATCCGATCTGATATTTTTCAAATTCATTAAACGAAGCAATCTCGATAACACCCAATACTTCGTCTTCCATTTTCATAGGAATAAGTAATAAACTATGTGGCTCTGAACCTCCTAGTCCACTGGTAATCTGAATGTAATTATCCGGAATTTCTGTTAAATGCATTGTTTGTTTTTCAAGTGCACAGTTTCCAACCAATCCTTCTCCTAAATTCAAATACTTTTTTTATGTATTTTCTCCTGTTGTAAGCATAAAATGATTGTAATTCCAGGGTAATATTATTCTGATCTTCGTTATTTCTAATAAATATCCCACCTTGATTGGCATTCATATAATTAATAATGTAACTTAATATCTGGTAAGATAATTCAGCTACATCATCTTGTTTTCTTAAGATTTCATTCAATTTCGCTAAACCTTCATTAGCCCATGACCTTTTTTCTTCTTCAATTCTTTTTTCTTCCTGAATTTTAGCTGATTCCTGAAGTTTCTGTTTCATTTCCAAAAGAGCTATTCTTAAATGGTCCGAATCACCTAAAAGTTCTATTTCATGATCAAGGTTTCCTTCTCCGACTTGCCTGGCAAATTCAGCAGTATCTCTAAGGTTTGTAATCATTTCATCCAAAACAATATTCATCTGGCCGGTTTCATCATTTTTTTTTTTAATTTTCTCATTAATTTCAACTTCTAAATCTCCTTTTGATATTTTCTGTAGGGCTTCAATCGAACCTTTAATAGGTCTTTGAACAAATTTTTTAATAACCAGGCTCCCTGTTAAAATAACCAAGTAAGCTACAGGTATATACAGCCATAAATATTTAAATCCATACAATCCAACTATAAAAGAGGCAATTGCTACAATAAGATTCGTTACAATAATTGCAAAAGCTGTTTTGTATATAATCGTTCCACGATATTTTATCCAGTATACAAAAACAGATGCTGGAACAACGCCCAATATCATTATTAAAACAAAAATTAGTAAAGAACTCATAAGTTTAGTTTTTGAACAGTTCTAAAATACTAATTTTTTAATAAAAAGAAAAGTGAGAATATTTACAAAAATAGATGATTGTAACATATGCTTTATTATTAAATTTTTGTGTTGAAGAATGCGTTATACAATATGTCTTTTTTAATCTGCAAACGAATAGAAATTCATTTGTGGATTTCCAAATCAACCTTAATGACCATAAATAATATTGAGTTACTTAAAAAATCTAAATTTCAAGTATTGAATATTTTATGGAAATAAGTTATTTCTATCAGGTTTATGATGATTATATTATTTGTCTTTTGTTAGTTCCCGCATAGCTTCTTCTAAGTATAGCTTTTTTAAACGAAGATAGTGATTGAGAGCTTCGTGCATAACTTCTTGCACATTACGATTTTGATATGTGGCAAGAATTTTAAATTTTCTAAATGTCATTCGATCCACGGAAATAACTAAGTCGCTTTTCTTTTCCGATCCAAATAACACTTCATCTTCAAAACTGTCTTCATTAAGAAATTCAGTATTTGAGGACAAGGCTTCCTGAAATTTTTCTATATTTTTTTTATTCGCCATACCTTTCAATAAATTCGTTTGCAAGATTTAAATAATCTTCTGCACCTCTTGAGCTGGGAGCATAGCTAAAAATATTTTGCCCAAATGCTGTCGATTCCATTAATAATATATCTGTTCTTATTTTAGTCTCAAAAACTTTATGTTTATATCTTTCATTTTCTAATAGACTTTTAATAACAGCTTTGCTAAATTTTGTTCTGTGTGAGAATCTTACAAACAGAATGCCAGCCATTTCTATTTTAGGGTTCATTCGTTTTTTTACTTTGTCTGTAATCTGAATTATTTTATCTAATCCAATAAATGCAAAATTCTCTGCTTGCATTGGAACAATATACGCATCAGAGGCGACTAGCGAATTAATAGCAAATGTGCCCAGACTTGGTCCGCAGTCTACTAAAATATAATCATATAATGGCCTAATAGGATCAAGGGCTTCTTTTAAAAGATATTCTCTGCCCGGCTCATTATTTATCCTATATTCATAGTCAAGTAAATAGTTTGTAGATGGTATTAGCGATACATGATCCAGGGGAAGAAGAACATCTTGTGATTTTAAATCATTAAGTAAAAGCTTACCAATATGATTTTCAACTTTATTTACTCCCAGCGAAGTTGTTAAATTACTTTGACTGTCAAAATCAATAAGCAATACTTTATAACCTAATTTCGATAGGGCTGTACCTAAGTTTAGTGTTGTCGTCGTTTTTCCAGTACCACCTTTATTATTTATTACAGAAATAATATGAGCCATAAAAAATAGATATAAGTGAAAGCTCTAATATACAAAAAATATCTGATCGTGAGCAAACTCAGATTAGTAGTTTATTATTAATTTGTTATATCACAAGAATCATATTAAGAGCATCCACACCCTATACCTTGATCTTTTAAATTATTATTATGATTTTGACACGAGCCTCCATGGAATTCTCCTTTTTTGGTAAATATTAATCGTACAGATAATGCAAGTACAGCAATCAAAACTAAGATAATTGTCAATATCAGTAATTCTATAATTGGCATAATATTCCTTTTTATTTTAACAACAATAAGATGTTTGGAAGGTTCAAAACAATACAGTTTTAGTTTTTATGCATGTAAAAAGTTAGAGTGTTGATTTTTATTGTAATAATCCTTAAATTTGTTTTTATGCTTACAATTAAAAAGAAATGCTAACCTAAAACTACATTGTCATGAGAAAATTGATTGTTGTTTTTTTAACTTTATTTTTATTTTCATTTAGTAATTATGCATCGGATGTTATTAAAGATTTAAATAAGGATGAAAATCTTTTATTGTCTAATTACTCATTATCAGATTATAATAAATCTTTAATAAGTACAGAATATGATTTATCCTTAATGAATTTACAGGTTGAGGTAATGGGTTTATTATTCTTCGGACCACAGGTGTCACTTGATTTTCAGTTTGCAAATATGGTTGCAGTTGGGCCATATGTTAGATGGAATTATGCAGGTGTAATGTATCAGGGAATAGTTACCGATTGGTTTACAGACGGATCAACTGCTTCACCTGCAAGTTATGGAATTGGTGTTCAGGCTAAAATTTTAATACCTATTGGTTCAGGTAGGCACAGGCCATATGCCGGGTTTTCTTATGAAAGATTTCGCGGTGAAGATTCATATGATCCGGGAGGAACTGATGGTAAGCATATATGGGAATACAAAAGTAATATTATGCTTGTAAATCTGGGATACAGAATGCTTACAGAATCAAGTTTTAATTTATCTATTGGATTAAGTCTTGGTATTTCACAAGAAACCGAAAATAAAGATTATTATGAATTTGGGGATGGTACTATAGATTACAATCTAACATCCACACGTTTTATCGGAATGTTACAGATCGGCCTTGGTTGGCAATTAGGAAATTAAAATAATTATAAAACCATTTTGTTCCCCGGTGATTTATAATTTTCATCGGGGTTTTAAATTAAAATCAATCTATATTATTTCTATATATTGATATATTTGGATACTTACTTTATATTTATAGAATACATTATATAAATAGTTTTCTATGGATAAACAATTAGTTGAAGTATTTTCTGCATTTGATGGAAAAGAAGAAGAACTTATTCCGATACTGCAGAAGGTTCAGGATGCCTTGGGTTTTCTATCTGATGATTCAATAATGGAGATAGCCAGATTTACACGTGTGCCAGTGAGTAGC
>JAUVUS010000112.1 GCA_030600865.1 Bacteroidales bacterium
GTGGTATTATGGCGAAGGAAGAAAGCATGCTGAAACGCTTGCCCCTGAGTTAAAGGATCTTTTTGATAAAATTGAGGAACCGCATAAACATTTGCACGAATCGGCTATAAAGATAGATGAGGCTTTTTATCAGGCAGATGTTGCACTTGGAGCCAAACTTAGAGATATTAAATCAGATCACTTATACTGGGCACACGCCATTAAAGATGCATTATTAGGTAAACAAAAGACACTTAATGTTCAAACTGACCCGGAAAAATGCAAATTTGGTGTTTGGTTAAATTCAGATGAAATCACTCAAATGAGAAAAAATGATTCTGAATTAGATAGGTTATTAGCTGAAATAGAAGAACCACATCATAATTTACATACAAGTGCTATTCAAATCGAGAATTATCTTGCTCAGGGAAATATTACTGCTGCATATAATTATTTCAATAACAATACTAAAAAATATGCATTAACCACTTTAACTCGTATTGATGATGTTATTGCATGGAATGTTAAAAATCTTCAGGGAATGCAGGAGGCCCATGCAATTTATAATAATGAAACAATGCTTTATTCGAAACAGGTTGGCGATATATTTGATGAGATAGTTGAAAAATCCAAAGATTATATTCTTACTGATGAGATAATGATTCAGCAAGCAGTAAGTACACGGGCAGGAATAATTATTTTTGGTGTAATTGCTGTGATTATTGCAATATTATTTGCTTTGGTTATGACACGAGGTATTGTTAATCCTGTAAAGAAAGGAGTAAATTTTGCTAAAGCAATTTCAGAAGGCGATTTAACGGCGACAATTGACGTTGATCAAGAAGATGAAGTGGGGGTTTTATCTAAAGCACTTATACAAATGGTAAATAAACTGCGGGAAATTATTGGAAATGTTGAGGAAAGTGCCGATAATATTGCTTCGGCAAGTCACGAAATGAGTTCCAGCTCACAGCAAATGTCGCAAGGAGCAAGCGAACAGGCATCATCTGCAGAGGAAGTATCATCATCTATGGAACAAATGGTTGCAAATATTCAGCAAAATACTGATAACGCCCAGCAAACAGAAAAAATTGCTTTAAAAACAGCTGAAAGCATAAAAGAAAGTAGTGCTTCATCAGATATCTCTGTTAATGCTATGAAGAAAATTGCTGAAAAAATTACTATTGTTAACGATATTGCATTTCAGACAAATATTTTAGCACTTAATGCTGCTGTAGAAGCTGCTCGTGCAGGAGAACATGGTAAAGGATTTGCTGTTGTTGCCGCTGAAGTAAGGAAATTAGCTGAAAGAAGTAAAATTGCAGCCGATGAAATAGATCAGTTATCGAAAAATGGAGTGGCTATGTCTGATCAGGCAGGACAAGAATTGCAAGAAACTGTACCAGAAATTGAAAAAACAGCTAAGCTTGTTCAGGAAATAGCTGCTGCAAGTATGGAGCAAAATTCTGGTGCCGATCAGGTAAATAGTGCTATTCAGCAATTAAACCAGGTAACACAGCAGAATGCTGCATCATCAGAAGAATTGGCAACAAGCTCTGAAGAGTTGGCAGCTCAAGCGCAGCAACTAAAAGACAATATTGCATTTTTTAAAATTGACAAATCAAAAATAAAAAATGTAAAGCAACAAGCTGTTACTACTATAAAACAGATCAAATCTCCTGAAACAGAGCCTGTAATTAAGGCTAAGAAAAATGATATAGAAAAAGGGGTTGATATTAAGCTAGACACATTTGATGTTAAAGACAGTGATTATGAAAAATTCTAATAAAATTATTCTCAGTTTTATATAAAATATATTTAAAAAAGCATTTGATAATTTTAAAACTGTATTCATATGATTTCCTAATCAGAAAGTTATTTTGAGTAAATTATAAACATATGAAACCCTCATGCACAAGAAGTACATGAATAAACATGAGGGTTTCATGGTATTAGAATTACTAATTTAGAATTTTACAGATTCAAAATAACTGAAAAACAAGTGTTTAATTAATATTTATTCTAATGAAATCTGATATAAATCTTAATCCTGAAAACACTGGTAATTTATTTGATAATAAGCATTCTGTTTTGATAGAACATTTGCCGTATGGTTATGCTCTACATAAAATAATAAGCGATAAAAATAATATACCTGTCGATTATATTATTATTGAAACAAATTCACTTTTTGAGTCTTATACAGGATTAAAAAAGAAAGATATAATAGGGAAAAAAATAACAGATGTTATTCCGGAGATCAAAAAAGACAAATTTGACTGGATTTCGTTTTATGGAAATATAGCTTTAAAAAATAATAAAAATGAGAGAATAGAACAGTTCTCCGAAGCACTTAATAAATGGTTCTATATATCAGTGTCTTCACCAGAGAAAGGTTATTTTATTACTTTCTTAGAAGATATTACTGAAGCAAAAAGGAATGCTAAAATAAAAGATATTCTTTTAGTAATTAATAAGGAATTTAATAAAACAGATGATGTTGAACAATTAGCTCCTAAAATACAAAATGAATTAAATAAAATATTCAATACAGAAAATTTCTACATAGCATTGTATGATAAAAAAACGGATACTTATTCATTCCCCTATCATGACGATAAATATGATAAAGAATATGCTTATAAAGGTAAGAGTTATAAGTTAGAAAAATCATTGACCGACTATGTAAGGAAAGAAAAAAAGGCAATGTTAATTAACTCTGAAACAGAAAAAGAGCTATTTGAAAAGGGACTTATTGAAGAATATGGAAAGTATTCACAAGTTTGGATAGGTGCCCCGTTAATTAATACAAAGGGATTTTCGTATGGAGTTATTGCTGTTCAAAGTTATGATGATGTAATGGCGTATACTTATGATGATCTTTCCATATTGGATTATGTAGCTAAAAATATAAGTAAGTTAATTGAAAAAATACAAGCGGAAAATTATTTAAAAGAAAGTGAAGAAAAATACAGGATGCTTTATGAAACAGCAAATGATGCCATATTTCTTATGGGTAATGACATTTTTATAGACTGCAATAAAAAAACGCTTGAAATGTTTGCTTGTACAAAAGAACAAATAATAGGAGCTGCTCCATACGTATTTAGTCCAAAGTATCAAGCTGATGGAAGAAAATCAAAAGAAAAAGCATTGGAAAAAATAAATGATGCACTAAAAGGTAATCCAAAAACTTTTGAATGGATTCATACAAAATATGATGGAGTAGAGTTTTATGCAGAGGTAAGTTTAAATGCATTCGAATTACAAAATATAAATGTAATTCAGGCAATAGTCAGAGATGTATCTGAAAGAAAAGACTTTGAAAAAGAATTAAAACACAAAAATGAGGAGTTACAAGCTGCTGAAGAAGAATTAATAACTGCAAATGATGAGTTACACTGGGTAAATGACGAACTTGAAAAAAATAACCAGGAGATTTTAGTTGCTAAGGAAAAGGCTGAAAATGCCGATAAACTAAAATCAGCATTTTTAGCAAATATGAGCCATGAAATCAGAACGCCACTGAATGGAATACTGGGGTTTTCTCAGCTACTTAAAAAAGACGACATTTCTGTCGAAGATAAAAATAATTTCATTGAAATTATAAATGCGAATGGCAATCAGTTATTAACTATTATTAATGATATAATTGATATTTCAAAAATCGAGGCAAATCAGATTAAAATGTTTGAAACCGATGCTAATGTGAATGTATTACTTGATGAACTTTATACAATATACTCTAGTGAAATTAAAATTAAAAAGAAAGAAATTAAATTAAAGTTAACAAAGCCTGTTAAGGAAAAGTTCTTTGTTTTAACTGATGAGGTCAGGATTAAACAAGTTTTTTCAAATTTGTTAAGTAATGCTATAAAATTTACACAAAAAGGTGAAATAGAATACGGAGTTGAATTTAATAAAGAGGATCAACTTTTATTTTTTGTGAAAGATACAGGTATAGGAATTGCAAGAAATGAATTAGATGTTGTGTTTGAGCGTTTTAGGCAGGCCGACAGCAGTTCTACCCGTCAGTTTGGGGGAACCGGTTTAGGACTGACAATTTCAAAAAGATTGATCAATTTATTGGGTGGTGATATTTGGGTAGAATCTGTTAAGGAAGACCTGTCCGTCGGTTTATCTGCCGATAGGCATGGAAAGGTAGGAGGTTCTCAATTTTATTTTACTATTCCATTTAAACATGCTGTTAATGAGGAAACTATTGATTTGGTGCAGCACGATAAGGAATTATTAGATTGGTCGGAAAAAACGATATTAATAGTTGAGGATGATGAATACAGTTTTAAATTTTTGGAAACAACTTTTTCAGAAACAGAAATAAATATAATTTATGCTAATTGTGGCGAAGATGCATTAAAAGCTTTTAAAAACACTCCAAATATAGATTTAATTTTAATGGATATTCAGTTGCCCGATAAAGACGGTTTACAGGTTACAAAGGAAATCAGAAAAGTCAATAAAAAGATTCCGATTATTGCCCAAACAGCATTTGCTATGTCAGAAGATAAGAATAATTGTATAATAGCAGGTTGTAACGATTATATTTCGAAACCTATAATTCTGGACAAATTATTAGAAATGGTTAAGTGTTATTTGTAATCACAATAATTAAAAAATAATTTGTAGATTTATAGTAGGTAAATAGGATAATTCATGAAGGGAAAAATCAGAGTTTTAATTGTAGATGATTCAGCAGTTGTGAGGCAAAGCCTGGCTGAGATTATAAACTCTGATCCTATTTTGGAAGTTATTGATACAGCTTCTGATCCATATATGGCAGCTACGAAAATAAGAAAAGAAGTTCCTGATGTAATTACTCTCGATATTGAAATGCCACGTATGGATGGATTAACATTTCTAAAAAAAATAATGACTCAACATCCAATTCCTGTCGTAATAATTTCCAGTTTAACTGCAAAGGGAACCGAAACCGGTATAAGAGCTCTTGAATATGGCGCTGTTGAGATTATTACAAAACCACAAATGTATTCGAAAGATTTTATTCACGAATCAAAAATAAGAATTTGTGAAGCGATTAAGGGAGCGGCGCATGCCAGAGTTAAAAGGAAAATAAAAGCAACTCCTTCAATTCAGGTTGTGCCTAAATATACAGCTGATGCAGTATTAGCTCCTGCCCGACAACATAGTATGATAAAGACAACTGACATAGTTGTTTCTGTCGGCGCTTCAACTGGAGGAACAGAAGCACTTACAAATTTTTTAAAAGCTTTACCACTCGATTCTCCGGGAATTGTTATTGTTCAACATATGCCTGAAATGTTTACAAAATCTTTTGCAGAAAGACTTAATGAATTATGTAGAATTACTGTTAAAGAAGCAGCTAATGGAGATTCCGTAATCAGAGGCAGAGCATTAATTGCTCCCGGAAATTATCATACCTTGCTAAAACGAAGTGGAGCAAAATATTATGTTGAAGTTAAAGAAGGTACATTTGTTAATCGTCACAGGCCTTCTGTTGATGTCCTTTTTAGATCAACAGCTAAATATGCAGGTGCAAATGCAATCGGTATTATTATGACAGGTATGGGGGACGACGGAGCCAGAGGTTTGTTAGAAATGAAAGAAGCAGGAGCAAAAACAATTGCCCAGGACGAAAAATCTTGCGTTGTTTTTGGAATGCCAAAAGAAGCTATAAAAATTAATGCAGCAGATAAAATTTTACCTCTTGACAAAATCTCAACTTACCTGATTGAAATTACTAACTAAAAAATCTTACCTTTTTTAATTATATAAAATCTAACTTTTATAGTAAAGATTATTAATTATCCCTTATTTTTGAAAGATTTGTTGAAAATATTATATATTTTTAGTTGCAAGAAAAAATGTAAAACGATCATGAAAGAAAGAAATTCCCAAGCTATTGTTATTAAATATACTATTAGTGGATTCGTGATTGGGTTATTAACCGTATTATTTATTTTAGTAATAGATTTTTTTGTTAAAAAAATTAGCTTTTCGGAGATTGTTGATTTACACAAAAATAATCCGGTTTATTTAATTTTAGATTTATCTCCTTTTATTCTTGCATTGTATGCTTATATATTTAGTAAAAAATATGCTGCCGCATCTGCATCCACGCATTCAGCTTTAAAGCATGAGTTTGATAAAAATCAAAAAATATTTCGTTTTGTCGAAAAAACAAGGTTAGGTAAAATTGATGCTGAATATAAAGTACAAGGTTCTGATGATGTATTAGGGCAATCAATTTTGGATTTAAGAGATAATCTGAGAAAAAATAAAGAAGAGGAGGAAAAGAGAAGAGATGAAGATCAACAAAGAAATTGGGTTGCTGAAGGTTTTGCTAAATTTGGAGATATTCTTAGGAAAGATACTGATAACCTGGAGGAATTGACATATAATTTAATTAGTAACTTGGTTAAGTATATAAATGTTAATCAAGGTGCTTTATTTATTATTGAAGATGAAGACGAAGCTGATAAGCATTTAAAAATGACTGCTTGTTACGCATACGAACGTAGGAAATATGCTGATAAAAGAGTTGAATTGGGCGAAGGAATAATAGGAGCTGCAATACTGGAACAAGAAACAATTTTTATTACTGATGTTCCTGAAAGTTACGTTCATATTACTTCCGGCCTTGGCGAAGCAACTCCAAAATGTTTATTGATTGTTCCTTTAAAAATTAATGATGAAGTACATGGTGTAATAGAAATAGGGGCATTTCATAATATCGATAAGTATATTATTGAGTTTGTCGAGGAAGTTGCTGAGAGTGTTGCATCTACAATATCAAATGTAAAAATAAATACGCGTACAGCTAAATTATTAAAGGAATCTCGGTTACAAGCCGAAACATTGGCTTCTCAAGAGGAGCAAATGCGCCAGAATATGGAAGAATTGCAGGCTACGCAGGAGGAAGCAGCTCGTCAAAGTGAAAAATTTATCACATTCACAAATTCTGTAAATCATACACTTATTAGAGCAGAATATGATTCAGATGGTACACTTTTGTATGCAAATACCAGATTTCTGAATAAACTGGGTTATGATAAAAATTCAGAAGTAGAAGGTAAGAATATTCAAATGTTCATTGATGATAAAGATAAAGGTTGGTTTAATAAACTATGGAATTCACTTACAAAAGGAGGTAAACATTTTGAAGGTGACATGAAACATATAACAAAACGAGGAAAGGATTTATGGACTATGGCTACTTATACTTGTATGCGGCGAGATGATGGTAGTGTTGAGAAAATTTTATTTTTAGCGATAGATACGACAGAACAGAAAAAGCAAAGTTTAGATTATTTAGGTCAAATAAATGCTCTTAATCGTGCAGCAATAAAAGTTGATTATTTACCAACAGGAGATCTGATAGAATGTAATCAAAAGTTTATTGATTTAATGGAATATCCTTTATTTGAATTAAAGGAAAAAAGCATTTTTGATTTCGTAGATAGATCAGAACTGAATAAATTAAGAGAAATTTGGGATAAAGTAGCACAAGGCGAGACCTGGGAAGGTACTTTACGGCAAAGAACTAAGGAAGACAAAGATGTTTGGGTTAGAACTTCTTTATCTGCAGTAAAAGATATGTACGATGATATTGCCAAAATAATATGTA
>JAUVUS010000196.1 GCA_030600865.1 Bacteroidales bacterium
AGTTATTAATAAAGATAATTTATTAAACTCTACTCTAAAACTGAGTGTCGGCGAACAGCTTTCAATTGATTTTATACAAGAGCTTTTACAGGAATATCATTTTCAGTATGTCGATTTTGTTTACGAACCCGGTCAATACTCAATTCGAGGAAGTATTATAGATATCTTCTCATTTGCATCAGATCTGCCTTACAGAGTTGATTTTTTCGGTGATGAAGTTGAATCGATAAGATCATTTGATATAGAAAATCAGTTATCTAAAGAAAATTTCTCTCAAATTTCAATTGTTCCCAAAATTGTCAATCCCGATAAAGACAATACAGATTTTAAACAAACAGAGTCTTTTTTCCATTTTCTTACACAAGATTTTATTGTTTGGACTGATAATCTTACTTTCATCTTAGATAAGATAGCTGAAATTCAGAAAAAACTGAATGAACAAACAAAAGAAAACCAAATAATATCTAAAGAAAATATACTTGAAGATATCAGTAAATCTAAATGTATTGAGTTTGGACAGAACAGTTACTTTAAACAAAATGAAATTTTATTTAAAACATCGCACCAACCGGCATTTAATAAAAACTTTGAATTATTAGCTGATAACATTTTACAAAACACTGAAAAGAGTTACACAACTTATATTTTATCAGATAACGAAAAACAAATTGAACGACTCGATGCTATTTTTAATGATATAAATCCGGAAATAAAATTTGAACCAATATTAAAAACTATCCACGAAGGATTTATCGATCATGACCTAAAAATTTGTCTTTACACTGATCATCAAATTTTCGGACGATATCATAAGTTTAAAATAAAAAATAGCCTGCAAAAGAAAGAACAAATAACCATTCGCGAGTTAACAGGACTTCATCCAGGCGATTATATAGTACATATTGATCATGGTATTGGGAAATTCGGTGGTTTAGAGAAAATTGATATTAATGGAAAAACACAAGAAGCTATAAAGCTGGTTTATAAAGATCAGGATACTTTATATATTAGTATTCATGCATTACATAAAATCTCAAAATATAAAAGCAAAGATGCAGAACCGCCTAAAATTTATAAACTCGGAACAGGTGCATGGCAAAAGCTAAAACAAAATACTAAGTCAAAAATAAAAGACATAGCTAAAGAACTGATTCAATTGTATGCACAGCGTAAGGAACAAAAAGGATTTGCTTTTTCATCCGACACATATCTGCAAAAAGAATTAGAATCATCATTTATATACGAGGACACCCCAGATCAGCTAACATCAACAAATTCAACAAAAACAGACATGGAGTCTGAAATGCCTATGGACAGGCTAATATGCGGAGATGTTGGGTTCGGCAAAACTGAGATAGCAATACGTGCTGCTTTTAAAGCTGTTACCGATAGTAAACAAGTAGCCATTTTGGTTCCAACTACAATATTAGCATTACAGCATTATCAAACATTTACAGAAAGACTTGCTGATTTTCCATGTAATATTGAATACTTAAGCAGATTAAGAACAAAAAAGCAACAAACAGAAACAATCAAAAACTTAGCTGAAGGAAAAACTGATATTATTATAGGCACTCACAAATTAGTTGGAAAAGAAATCCGTTTTAAAGATCTTGGACTGCTAATTGTTGACGAAGAACAAAAATTCGGAGTATCTGTAAAAGAAAAACTGAAAAAAATAAAAATAAATGTTGATACTTTAACACTAACAGCTACTCCAATCCCGAGAACTTTACAATTTTCAATGATGGGTGCACGTGACCTTTCTATAATTAACACACCTCCTCCTAACAGGTATCCAATAATAACAGAGCTACATAATTTTAATAAAGATATTATAAAAGAAGCTATTGATTACGAATTTCAACGTAACGGACAAGTATTTTTTATACATAACCGGGTTCAAAATATTCAGGAGATTGAGATTCTTATTAATAATCTTTGTCCCGATGTTAAAACAGTTGTTGCACACGGACAAATGAAAGGTAATAAACTTGAAAAAGTTATGCTCGACTTTATCAATTACGATTATGATGTTTTAATTGCAACAACTATTGTTGAATCAGGCTTAGATATTCCTAATGCGAATACAATAATTATCAATAATGCTCAAAATTTTGGATTAAGCGATCTTCATCAGCTACGAGGCAGGGTTGGTCGTTCAAACAAAAAAGCTTTTTGTTATTTACTCGCCCCTCCGCTAACTTCTGTAACACAGGAAGCCAGAAGAAGATTAAAAGCTATTGACGAATTTTCAGAACTTGGCAGTGGATTTAATATTGCAATGCAGGATTTAGATATCAGAGGAGCTGGAAATCTTCTGGGCGCTGAACAAAGCGGCTTTATTACCGATATTGGCTTTGAAACTTATCATCGGATTTTAAATGAAGCCATTTTAGAACTTAAAGAATCGTCTTTCCAGGAACTTTATGAAAAAGAGCAAGAACAAGCAATAGAAAAACAAATTGCACAACAAAAGTTTATTACTGATTGTCAAATTGATACTGATCTTGAACTGCTTTTTCCTGATAATTATATTAATAATATTTCTGAGAGAATCAGATTATATCGAGAATTAGATAATATTGAAATTGAAGAAAAACTTCTAAATTTTGAAAGTCAATTAAAAGATAGATTTGGGGATTTACCTTCACAAACAGTTGAATTAATGAATATAGTCCGATTACGATGGCTGGCTGTGGAGCTGGGGTTTGAAAAAATAAATTTAAAAAACGGGAAAATGGTTGCCTATTTTATCAATAACCAGTCATCTCCTTATTATAAATCAACAATATTTTCTAAAATTTTAGGTTTTATTCAACAAAACCCAAAAGATATAAAAATGAAAGAAACAAATAACAAATTGACCTTGAGTTTCGATCATACTAAAAATGTGCAAAATGCAATTGATAAATTTCAGAAAATATTAGTGTAGGGTATTATTAATCATATTAATCTTACTGTAGCACAGGGCTGTAACCAAATTTAAAAATGAACTAAAATGCCTAAAATGTTTAGTGATTTTTTAAGCCATTTTATTTTTTTGGCATTCATAAGTATTTTAGTCATTTATAATTTGATGATCAATAATAAATACAATCATCTAAAAAAATTTGCTAAAAAATTGTTTATACAGTAATAGTATTAAATATTTTCATAATTTTACGAGCTGATTTTAAACACCTTAATGTTCAATGAACCTGACTATCGATATTGGAAATACCAGAAATAAATTTGCTGTTTTTGATAAAAATGAAATTGTTGATGTAATAACAGATAGCGAGTTATCTGTTTCTGTTATCCAAAATATCTTAACAAAATATTCCAATATTGAAAACGCCATTCTTTCAACAGTAAAAAATATTGATTCTTCAATAAAATCATACTTGAGTTCTAGCCTGAACTATTTTATGGAGCTCGATGAAAAAAGTAAAATTCCTGTCGAAAATTTTTATAAAACAAAAAACACACTGGGTAAAGACCGTTTAGCAGCAATAATTGGAGCAAACAATATTTATCCTGACACAAGCGTTTTGGTCATTGACATGGGTACAGCAATAACTTTTGATCTTCTTAATAAAAATAATCAATACTTAGGTGGAACAATTTCTACAGGTTTAAAAATGAGATTTAAAGCTTTAAATTATTTCACTGAAAAATTACCATTGCTTAATAAAAGCGAAAGTTATAATATTATCGCTGACAACACTACAGACGCCATTATATCTGGAGTACAAAACGGAATTGTTTTTGAAGTTGATGGTTATATAGACTCTTTAAAAAACAAATATGATGACTTGAAAATAATTTTAACCGGAGGTGATGCTATTTTTTTTGATAAAAAGTTAAAAAATACCATCTTTGTAAATTTGAATTTAAATAATATAGGATTAAACAAAATTTTAGAACATAATAAACCACATGATTAAAAAATATCTTTTTATAATAGGAATTATAACATTAACCAATATATATTCATTCAGTCAGAGTGTAACTAATTCTCCATATTCAAGATTTGGAATTGGAGACATTGATCGCAATGGATTTAATAATAGTAGAGCAATGGGAGGCCTTTCGACAGGACTTAGAGTAAACAATCAAATCAATTACATGAATCCCGCTGCAATAAGTGCCCAAGACACTATGTCGTTTATTTTTGATTTAGGTGTAAATGGCATTTTCAAAAACATGGAATCAACGACAACAAGTGCACAATATAATGACTTTTCGTTTGATCACATAGCTATGTCGTTCCCTATTAAAAAATGGTGGTTTGCAAGTTTTGGTTTAACACCTTATTCAAAAATAGGGTACAATATTCAACAAATTGATGAATATCCTCCTATTGATACTGTAAACATGCATTATGATTATTATGGAAATGGGGGCATTAACCAATTATTTTTAAGTAATTCATTTATTCTATTTAAAAATCTTTCGGTTGGCTTCAACGTAAATTATTTATTCGGCACCGTGGAACAATATAACCAGGCTTATCTTGATACAGAGAATAGTTATGCTACTGTTGTTTCTAATAAGATTTCTTTAAATAAAATAACATACAATGTTGGTTTGCAATATTATGATGAATTTGCAAACAAGTATTTTTATGTTTTTGGATTAACCTATTCCAACAAAATCAAATTTAACGGCACAAATGAAAGTGCTGTATTAATGACAGAAAACTATAACTTATACGGTGTTAATGTTGTTGATTATCTGGCATATTATTCCAGTAAATTTGACACGATTTCTTCTGTTACAAACAATATTAAAGTAGAAATTCCTGCAAGATACAGTGTTGGGTTTACAGCCGGTATTAAAAATAAATTAATTATTGGTTTTGATTATACATATCAGGACTGGTCTAATATTGAATCATTCAATATTAGTGATAATTTTGAAACTGATGAAAGTTTTAAATTTGGTCTTGCATATACTCCTGATAAATATTCACTAAGAAATTATCATAAAAAAATAAGTTACAAGGCTGGTATGTACCTAAACAACAGCTATATTAAACTAAACAATGAACAAATAAAAAATTATGGCATAACATTTGGATTAGGTTTCCCGATAGCCAACCAAAGAACAAGCCTTAATTTATCGTGTACAATCGGGAAAAGAGGCACAACGGATAATGGTTTAATTGAAGAAAATTATACGGCATTTGGTATTAATATAACATTATATGATTTCTGGTTCATAAAAAGAAAATTTCAATAATTAAAAATTTATAAAAATGAAAACAATAGCAAAAGGGATTTTAACAACTTTGTTTTTAACGCTTACCATCGGTTTTGTTTATGGGCAAAAAGGTGTTGAAGATGGTTCAAAATATGGACACGGTGAGGATAGTATTCGTTGTATAAAGAATTTATCTTTATATAGAGAATATGTGAAACAGAAAAACTATGAGCTTGCACTTAGTTCTTGGGAAATTGTTTATACCGAATGCCCAAAAGCAAGTAAGTACATATATATTGATGGTATTAAGATGATCGAAAGTGCTATAAGAAAAGAAGAA
>JAUVUS010000124.1 GCA_030600865.1 Bacteroidales bacterium
ATTTCTGCTGATCCTCGATAAAAATTTCTTAGAAACTTATTGTGTTCCTTGTTGTAAGGATTAATTTTACTTCGAATTATAGAATTTTGTCTTTCCCATTCTTCAATTGGAAAGAGAACTAAGCACTCTTCAAAAATTTCTTTCTTAACAACAAATCGGCCCTGAGAAACAGAACCCATCTGCTTCTTGAGCGTTGACGGAAAAGTCACCCTTCCTTTTTCATCAACCTTACAATTATAATCACCGATAAATGTTATCATGTATATTGCCTATTTAACTCGTAAAAATATACAAAAATTTACCACAATTTACCACTTTACTCCACTTTTTACCACTATGTTAATAACTTTTATTTAACTGTTTAAATTCCCAAAACTCAAACAAATGAATTAATCACTTTAAAAAGCCTTTTTTAAGCATGTTACAGCAGTTTGAGGTTTCAAAAAAAAAATTAGTTTTTCTGTTATCTAGAAAAAATAAATGTTTTATTTTTACACATAAATTATTTAATCCAATGGATAAAATCAGTATAAGAGACGTTTTCAGGGAAAAGAATCCAAAACTTGCAAAAATGCTACCGGGATTTATTTATCGATATATTGAAAGAATCGTACATCAAAAAGAAATCAACGATGCAATTCCTATTATTGGCAATAAATACGGTCTTGATTATGTAAAAGCTGTTATTGATTTTTTTCAAATAAAAATACATGTAAATGGCAAAGAAAATATACCAACAGACGGACGTAATATTTTTGTAGCAAATCACCCTCTTGGCGGACTAGACGGAAGCGTTCTAACACATACAATCGGACAAATTCATCCGGAACTTCATTTTTTGGTTAACGACTTATTAATGAGTTTCGATAATGTCGATAACATATTTGTTCCTATTAACAAACATGGCAAACAATCTGTTGAGTATGTAAAAAGAATTGAAGAAATATACAAGTCAGACAAACAAGTGCTTAGTTTTCCGGCCGGACTATGCTCCAGGAAAATTAAAGGGGAAATTGTTGATCTTGAATGGAAAAAAAGTTTTATTTCAAAAGCTGTTCAGCATAAACGAAATGTAATTCCGGTTCATATTGATGGAAGAAATACTAACTTCTTTTATAATCTTTCAAATTTCAGAACAAGTTTAGGCATTAAAGCTAATTTTGAAATGTTTTATCTGGCAGACGAGATGTTTAAACAACGAGGTAAGACTATAACATTAACATTTGGAAAACCAATTCCATATACGTATTTTGATAAATCATTACATCCAAGAGAGTGGGCAAAAAAAGTACAAGAATATATTTATAAGCTAGGTATAGGTACTTCTGAATCTTTCAAATAATTTCAATAAAAAATTGTAAATTTACAAGCCTAAACCACTACAATAAGAAAATGAAAGAAGTAATTGAAGCTATTGATAAGAATATAATAGAAAAGGAATTAACTCCCGAGAGATTTTTAAGAAAAACTAACAATGGAGGAAATGAATTATACATTGTAAATCATCATAATTCTCCAAATATTATGAGAGAAATTGGTCGATTGAGAGAACTAACTTTTCGTAAGGCGGGAGGTGGAACCGGTAAAGATCTTGATATTGACAAATTTGACACACAGGAAGAACCGTACGAACAATTAATTTCCTGGGATCTGGAAGATAAAGAAATACTTGGTGGTTATCGTTTTCATGTTTGTGATAATAATAGCGATCCCGAAAATCTGGCTACTTCGAAATTATTTGAATTTTCAGCAGATTTTAGCAAAGAATATTTACCATACATGATTGAATTAGGAAGATCATTTATTCAACCTAAATTTCAGTCTGCAAGTGCAGGGCGTAAAGCATTATTTGCATTAGATAATTTATGGGATGGCTTGGGGGCACTTATTATTGAGAATCCTCAAATCCGTCATTTCTTTGGCAAAGTAACTATGTATCCTCACTTTAATCAGGAAGCCAGGAATATGATTTTATATTTTCTGAACAAGCAATTTCCTGATAACAAGAATATGGTAAGCCCAAAAAAACCTCTTGAATTAGGTATGGAATGTGAAAAAATGAAGGCCTTGTTCACTGGAAAAGATTATAAAGAAAATTATAAAATCTTGCAAAAAAGTGTTAGAGAATTTAATTTAAATATTCCTCCATTAATTAATGCGTATATGAATCTTTCTCCTACAATGAAATTCTTTGGAACAGCAATGAATGAAACTTTTGGTGGAGTTGAAGAATCAGGTATTTTGATTACCATTGATGATATTCCCCCCACAAAAATAGAAAGGCACGTTGAAACTTATATAGATCAAAAGAAATAGGATTTGCAAAGTTAATCTTAGAAATAGAATTCAATTTTATTTATAAACATTCAATGGAATACTGGAATAATGGATTATTGAACCTTTCATTTTTAACATTCCATCCTTCCATCAATCCAATTCTCCAAACCTAAATCCAATTAGATTATATTCACTAACATTCTTTATGTAAGGATACTATACTACACCTAGTATGCTCTTTGGTTTTTCCCCTCAATAAAATTAATAAATGATTTATTAACAACCTTGTTACCTCCCGGGGTCGGGTACTTTCCTGTAAAATACCAGTCTCCTGTATCATTAGGGCAAGCAGCATGAAGGTTCTCAATGGTTTGAAAAATAATCTCCACTTCAGCTTTTACTTCTTTTGATTTTAACAATTCCGAGATTTTAGCAGAAATTTCTTCAGGTGTAAATGGTTTGTAAATCTCTTTTACATAATTAACAATTTGCTCTTTTGGTAAGTTTTCCTGTGATTTTGATTTCTTGTAAACATCGTTAATCACGGTTTCTTTTCCCGTTTCTTTTAGTAATTCTATCGCCGCTCTAAACGCAACAAAATCTCCAAGTTTAGCCATATCAATACCATAACAATCGGGATATCGAATTTGAGGTGACGAAGATACAACAACTATCTTCTTAGGTTTTAAACGATCAATAATTTTCAAAATACTTTCACGCAATGTAGTACCACGAACTATAGAATCATCAATAATAACCAAGTTATCAATACCTTCACGCACTGTGCCATAAGTTATGTCATAAACGTGTCCTACTAAATCGTTTCTTCCTTTGTCCTGAGCAATAAATGTTCTGAGTTTAATATCTTTTATTGCAATCTTTTCAACGCGAATCCTTTTAATCATGATTCGGTCAATTTCCTTTTCTTTTAATTTATCCCCAAGAGCTAATATCTCTTTTTTCTGTTTATCAAGCAAATGTGATTCAAGTTCATTAACCATTCCGTAAAATGCTGTTTCTGAGGTGTTTGGAATAAATGAAAAAACTGTATTTTCGATATCATTATTTATGGCTTTCATTATTTGTGGTACAAGTAACCGGCCAAGCTGTTTTCTTTCCTGATAAATATCTTTATCACTGCCTCTTGAAAAATATATTCTCTCGAAAGAACATGAGCTTCGTTTTTGAGGCACCCTTATTTCCTCCGATATAACTATTCCATCTTTTTTAATTATCAATGCTTCACCAGGATTTACTTCGTTAACCTGATCGGAGCCAACATTCATTACAGTCTGTATTACAGGACGTTCAGATGCCACAACAACAATTTCATCATCTTTATAATAGAACGCAGGACGAATTCCGTTTGGATCACGCATTACAAAAGAATCACCATGTCCAATAACACCGGCAATTGCATAGCCTCCATCCCAATCTTTACTTGCTTCTTGCAGAATTTTCTTAATATCAAGATCCTTTGCAATTAATGATGAAATTTCTTTATTATTAAATCCATCATTTTTATACTGTCTGAAAAGCAATTGATTTTCTTCATCCAAAAAATATCCTACTTTTTCAAGTACAGTAACTGTATCTGAATATTCTTTTGGATGCTGACCTAAATCGATTAAAACCTTAAATAATTCGTCAACATTTGTCATATTAAAGTTCCCGGCTAACATCAGGCTTCTTGATTTCCAGTTGTTTTCGCGCATTAATGGTTGCACAAATTCAATGTCGTTACCTCCAAAAGTACCATAGCGTAAGTGTCCTAAATATATATCTGCTGCAGAAGGCAGATTTTCTTTTGCCCATACGGGATCATTTAACAAATCCGGATTTTTTTCTTCAATTGCTGAGTGAAAGGAATTTACTTCAGCAAACACCTCCTTTATCGGAGATTCTCCATTGGATCTGAATCGATGAATATTTTTTTTGCCGGGAGCTAAATCAAATTTAAGTGTGGCTAAACCTGCACCATCCTGTCCACGATTATGTTGTTTTTCCATTAATAAGTACAGCTTATGCAAACCATACATCCATGATCCATATTTAGACTGATAGTATTCTAATGGTTTTAATAATCGTATTAAAGCTATCCCGCATTCGTGATTAATTTGATCGCTCATTAATTTTATTTTTATTCTTTCACTTCAGGATAATTAATTCTATCCGGGATGATAAATGCCGAAGGAAAATATCTTTTTATTCTCTTAAAATCTTTTAGTGCATCAATCCTTGTTCTGTAATCACCAACCAAAACTCTGAAGTATGGACTAACATATTCGCGGTGAATCGGAATCTCCGGGAAAAGTTCATAAAACCGGGCTTTTGTAGATTGTGATTGATCTCTTGCGCCACTACCCAAATCCGCAAAAATTCTTATTCTAAATCCCGTAACTCCTCCTTGACGCTTGTTTTGCTCAATATGGTTATAAACCAGGGCATTAATCCTCATATCCTGAAAAATCATTACTTCACCTTGCCCAACCTTATTTTCCTGTATTTTTGAGAAAATATCATTATTAAAAGATGATTCAGAATTTAACTGACCAAAAATATTTAAACTAAAAATCAGTAAAAAAATTAAGCCTGTAACACCTTTAATATTTGTCATAGTTTTTCAAGATTACCGGAGCAAAATTAATCATTTTTTATCAGAATTAAGTAAGCAGTGTATAAATATTACAAGAATAGTATCTACATGGTAACGCTTTGTTTTTCTGACACTTTTATCGTTTTACCATTTAATAATGCCTTTACTTTTATTGTACCCTCAATTTGCATTTCTAAACTTTTTGCCTTTCGTAATTTATACATAGAAGCCATACTTGATAATACATTTTTCACGTATATATCGACAAGAAAATTGTGGACTTCGTCAGATTTAGCAGGAATTATAATTTCATTGGTATTTTTCATTTTTCCTAAGTAACTCCCGTTTACCGTAACATCTAAGTCCATTGATTTTATTTTAATTTTATATCCGTTTGGATTTGTTATTGGAACCTGTAATTCAAGGCTAATCTTATTATCAACCATACCTTTAAAATTCACATTTTCAATATAACCTATATCAACTGATTTGTATGCCTTACAACTACTTAATATAATAAACAGTACAATAAGTCCTGCGATATTCTTTATTTTATTTGTTTTCATTTTTTAAATATTACAAAATTTGTTCCTTTTAAATTTACTGTTGCCAATTCATAGCTTTTTCAACAGCTTTTTTCCAGCCACCATATAATTTTTTTCTTTTTTCTACATTCATTAACGGTTTAAAAGTCCTTTCTATTTCGCGTCGTTCAATAATTTCATCCATAGTCCAGAAATTTACTGCCAAGCCTGCCAGTAAAGCTACTCCCAGTGCAGTAGTTTCAATAATCTCAGGCCTTTTTACTTCTACATTTAAAATATCTGCCTGAAATTGCATTAAAAAATTATTAACACAGGCACCGCCATCAACGTTTAAAGATTTTAACTCGATTCCAGAATCTTTTTCCATTGCTTTAAGCACATCCATTGTTTGATATGCCAAGGATTCCAAAGTTGAACGAACAATATGTTTATCGGTTACTCCCTGAGTAAGTCCCAGAATTGCTCCCCTTGCATACATATCCCAATACGGAGCTCCTAAGCCGGAAAAAGCAGGAACAACATACACTTCCTCTGTATCTTCAAGCTCATAAGCGATTTTTTCTGTTTCCGAAGCAGTAGTAATAATCTTTAATGCATCACGAAGCCATTTTATGGCAGCACCAGCAATAAAGACACTACCTTCAAGAGCATATTTAATTTTTCCATCAATACCCCAGGCAATTGTTGTAATCAAGCCTGTTTTTGACTTTATTATTTTATCACCGGTATTCATTAACATAAAGCACCCTGTCCCGTATGTATTTTTTGCCATACCTTTTTCAGAACAAGCCTGACCAAACAAAGCTGCCTGCTGATCGCCAGCTATCCCTGCAATTTGAATTTCTTTTCCAAAAATAGTTTTATCGGTATATCCATAAACTTCGGAAGACATTTTTACTTCAGGTAAGATTTCCTCAGGAATATCGAAAAGATTAAGTAATTTTTTATCCCACTTTAATTCCCGAATATTGAAGAGCATTGTACGCGACGCATTCGAATAATCAGTTATATGCAATTTGCCACCAGAAAGTTTCCACACCAGCCATGTGTCAATTGTCCCTGCTAAAATTTCTCCCTTTTCTGCTTTTTCTTTAACTCCGGGAACAATATTTAAAATCCAATGAATTTTTGTAGCAGAAAAATAAGAGTCAATGATTAAACCAGTATTTTTCTGAATATAATCACTCCAACCATTATCCTTGAGTTTTTTACACAAATCTGCTGTTCGTTTATCCTGCCATACTATTGCCCTGTATACCGGTTCTCCGGTATTTTTATCCCATAGAATTATTGTTTCTCTCTGATTAGCAATACCTATTGCTCCAATTTCTGATGAATCAATTTTTAATTTCTCAATGAGTCTTTTGGCAGTATGTATCTGCGACTCCCAAATTTCAAAAGGTTCATGCTCAACCCAGCCTGCTTTTGGATAATATTGTTCAAACTCTTTTTGTTCCCAGCCTACAACATTACCTTCAGAATTAAATAATAATGATCGCGAACTTGAAGTTCCCTGATCTAATGAAAGTATGTATTTTTTACTCATCATCCGAAATTTTAGAAGATCATAAAAATACAAATTATTAATAGTATTCCAGATAAAAACAAAAAACGGTCAAATCAAAAAAGAAATGACCGTTTTATATCTGTTAATTCTTTTTAGCTATGATTATAAAATATAGTGGATTATAATATTTAGTTATATGAGATAGTTTCAGGAATGATGGAGTATTGGAAAGATG
>JAUVUS010000383.1 GCA_030600865.1 Bacteroidales bacterium
AATTTTTTAACAGTTTTTATACTTTTTTGGGAATGCAAAAATATAAAAGTTTATCTGATTCGCAAAGATTTAATTATAATATTTTTAGCACAGATACATTTATATAAAAATTCGTTTGCAAATATATGATAAAAACCAACTTATAATGTCTTTTTCTACACAATTAATACATATCTAAATCGTATTAAATTATATCAATTCTATAAAATTTAATTAATGATAAAATATTGAATAACTTTGCAGCAATAAAATTTTAATAAAATGGCTATAAAGTTTTTACATACTCCTAAAAATAGGCAATTTAAGTTTGCGCCCAGATACTATGATGAGCAAAAAGAAGAGCTGGAAAATCGCATACAAAAAATAAAAAGAGAAATAGGTGTAGAGGATCTTGAAGATTCAGATAAACCCTACGTTCCTAATATTAAAGGGCAAATGCGCGGGTATTTTAATAAAAATATAGAACAAAAAAGAAAATCAACCATGCGATTGATTGTTATTCTTATTGTTTTGTCCGCTCTCGCTTATTTTCTTCTGTATTTCTAAATCGGATTAGTAAAAATTCACCCTCTAAAGAGGTGGATTTGAATTGCACTCGTTGAACACTTTATTAATAAAAATCAAGAAATGATGGAAAAATGGAAAAATGGGAAAAATGTTACTTTCAAAGACTCGAATGGGAGCCAATTCCAACATTCCAATATTCCAATAATATTTATCATATATAACAAAAATAGAACATAACCACTATCAAAGAAGATGAATCTCTAATTCAAATTAAATGTCAGATATTATTCAGCTTTTACCCGATTCAGTTGCAAATCAGATAGCAGCAGGAGAAGTTATTCAACGACCAGCTTCGGTTGTTAAGGAACTGGTAGAAAATGCCGTTGATGCAAAAGCTGATTCAGTTACTGTAAATATAAAAAATGCCGGAAAAACATTAATTCAGGTAATTGATAAAGGTATTGGAATGTCGGATACTGATGCACGACTTTCTTTCGAACGACACTCTACTTCAAAAATCAAAACTGCGGATGATTTATTTGCAATTTCGACTATGGGATTTCGAGGTGAAGCTTTAGCTTCTATTGCGGCTATTGCAAAAGTTGAATTAAAAACCCGACAAGAAAATAGTGAGATAGGAACTCAGATTACAATTGAGGGATCGAAAGTTATAAATCAGGAACCTGCGAGTTGTACTAAAGGATCTAATTTTGCAGTTAAAAATCTTTTCTTTAATGTTCCGGCACGAAGAAAGTTTTTAAAATCAAATACTACAGAATTTGGACATATTCTTTCAGAGTTTCAAAGAATTGCATTGGCTAATCCGGAAGTTGAATTTAAACTTTATCATAACGATTCGGAAATTTATTTGCTGCCTAAAACAAACATCAGACAAAGAATCGTTGCTATTTTCGGGAAAAGGATAAATCAAAATCTGATTACCATTGAAAGTAATACGAGTATAATATCTATTAAAGGATTTATTGGTAAGCCGGAATATGCACGTAAAAAATCAGGGGAACAATTTTTCTTTATTAATAACAGATATATGCGTAGCGCTTATTTTAATAAAGCCATTATAAACGCTTACGACCAGATTTTACAACCAGAAACTGTTCCTTCTTATTTTTTATATTTAACAGCCGATCCATCAACTATAGATGTAAATATTCATCCAACAAAAACAGAGATTAAATTTGAGGATCAACAGGCTATATGGCAAATTTTACACTCAGCAGCAAAACAGGCCCTTGGGAAAAATAATATTGTTCCGTCTATTGATTTCAATCAGGAACAAGGATTCGACATCCCGGTTTTATCTAAAAATACAGAAATCAGAAATCCTCAAATAGAAATTGATCCTACTTTCAATCCTTTTGAGCATAAGAAACCCGTTAGCAAGAATCCTAAAAGCTCAGCAATTTCTCTTGAAAAAGAAAACCTGGTAAACTGGGATAAATTATATGAAGGATTTGAAAAAGAAAATCAACAATCAGATAAGTTTTCATTTATCTCTAACGAAAATTCTCAACAAACTATTACAGATCCGGATGTAAGCGAAAAATATTTTCATTTTAAAAACAAATATATATTAACACCTGTAAAATCAGGGTTAATGATTATTGATCAGAAAAGAGCACATGAAAGGATTCTTTTCGAGAAATTTTTAAATACTCTTTCTTTTGAATCAGCGGTTACTCAAAAATCTTTATATCCTAAAACTATTGAACTAGATGCCAAAGATCATGCTTTGTTGATGGATATAAACGATGATTTAAAAAGTTTGGGGTTTGATATTGATGATTTTGGTGGGAACTCTATTGTTATTAACGGAATGCCTGCAGATTCAAGTAATCAGGAACCGGAACAAATCATAGATAAATTTTTAAACGAATATTCGACCGGAGAGCTTGATGCAAAAACACAAGCCAAAGAAAAAATTGCCAAATCTTTAGCAAAAGCTTCAGCAATTAGCAGTAATCAAGCATTAAACAATAAAGAAATGCGCGAAATGGTTGATATGTTATTTGCCTGCCAAAATCCGAACTATTCACCTTTTGGCAAATTAATTGTAAGCATCATTAAAACAGATGAGCTCGAAAAACGTTTTAATTAAATGACATTTTAATTTTATAAATATGATTAATGTAAAATTTAGTGATATCCCTCCTGTTGTAAAAAACCTCATTATAATAAATATAATAATGCTTTTAGCAACCTGGGTATTAGGTAATGCTTTTGGAATTCAGTTAAGCCAGGTACTTGGATTACATTATTTTAAGTCTGATTTATTTCAACCTTATCAGTTTGTTACTCACATGTTTATGCATGGCGGATTAACGCACTTATTCTTTAACATGTTTGCATTATGGATGTTTGGTCGTGTTTTAGAAACTGTATGGGGAAGTAAAAGATTCTTTATTTATTTTATTGTTACCGGACTTGGAGCAGCTGTATTACATACATTTGTAATTCATTTGCAAATGGCAAGTATTTTAAATGATATAAAAGCTTTTTCAAATACTCCATCACCTGAAGCATTTGCACTGCTTGTAAAAGATCATTTTCCTGAATATTATTCTCAGATTTACACCAAACTTCTTGATGGTTGGTATTCAAATCCTGAATCTTCGAGTTATGTTGTAATGGCACAGCAATATATTAATGAACTAATGAACTTTAAAATGAATATCCCAACTGTTGGAGCATCGGGAGCTGTATTTGGAGTTCTTTTAGCTTTCGGAATGCTTTTCCCAAATACTAAATTGATGTTGCTATTTCCTCCAATACCGATTAAGGCAAAATATTTTGTAATATTTTATGGAGCACTTGAGCTTTGGTTAGGTTTAACTCAGCCAGGAAGTAATATTGCTCACTTTGCTCACCTTGGTG